>JBGTAU010000564.1:0-3735 GCA_041749675.1 Rhizobiaceae bacterium
GGCGACATCATTGATGAAGGTGTTTCCATCCGTGAAAAGGGCCAACAAATCCTAGATGAAGTCATTGAGGTGGCATCCGGCAAGAAGAGCAAAAGCGAGGCTCTGGGTCTCGGCGACAATGAGTTTGTGCCATGGCAAATCGGCGCGACGATGTAATGCTTGTGGATGGGTCATTTCTATCACCAAAAATGCGTTCGACTTGCATGAGCCATTTGCACGGCAATGTAGCAACCGTGTCATTACGCACCGTTCTGCCCAATTGTGATGAGCTCTTGATAGAGTTTGTCCGGCTGTCCCGGGGCGGTTCAGTTCGTGTCATGGCAGTTTCGTCATTCAACCCGGCAGTAGCGCCAAAACCCATCTTGCGCTAACATCCAACGCCGATCAATTAAAAGGGGCCGCGTATATAGCGACCATTTGCGCATGTCTTGTCCGAATCATGTCTTGTCCGAATGAGGATTTCCTGTGGTTCTGGCTGGAGTGCTCCTGTCCTTGGCCTTGGATTCCTACCCTGCCACCAGCCCGATCGAGGAGGATGACCGTGGCTAAAGCTGTAAAAAAGATACTGAACGACCCGCGCAAGGCGGTAACAGAAATGATCGATGGTTTGGTTCTGGCCAGCGATGGCATGACCCGCCGCCTGCCGGGTCTCGACGCCATCGTCCGCAACCATCTTCCCGAGGGCAAGGTGGCCCTTCTGATTGGGGGCGGTTCGGGGCACGAACCCATTTTTCACGGTTTTGTTGGTCACAACCTCGGCGACGGCGCGGCCTGCGGCCAGTTCTTTGCCGCGCCCGCACCTCACATCATCTACGAGGCCGCCAAAGCGGTACATCGTGGCAAAGGAATACTGTTCCTTTATGGTAACTATGCTGGGGACAATATGAATTTCGACATCGCGGCCGAAATGCTACAGGATGAAGGGATCGATATCCGAACCGTCCGTGTTACCGACGACGTAGCCGCCGCCCCACCCGAACGTACCCACGACAGGCGTGGCATCGCAGGCGATGTTCTGATGATCAAAATCACCGGGGCCGCTGCCGCCGCGCTCGACAGTCTGGACGAAGTCGAACGTGTAGCCCGCAAGGCTGTGGCCAATGTTCGATCGATGGGTGTGGCTGTCTCTGCTGGGTCGATCCCCGAAACCGGCAAACCGACGTTCGAGCTAGCCGACGACGAGATCGAGGTTGGCATGGGTGCCCATGGCGAGGCAGGAATCGCGCGGCAGAAACTTGCTCCAGCCGATGCGGTGGCTGAGGCATTGCTAGATCGCATCTTGCCAGACCTGCCGTTTGCCCAGGGCGACGAGGTGGCGCTGGTCATTAACAATCTAGGTGCCACCACAATGATGGAGATGCTGGTGGTCAACCGCCGCATCCGCGAAGTGCTGCAAGAGCGGGGCATCAACGTCCACCGGACCGAGGTGGGCACGTGGCTGACCGTTCAGGAAATGGCCGGGTTCTCAGTGACAATCATGAAACTAGATGCCGAACTGAAGCGGTTTCTGGACATGCCTTGCCACTCTGTAGGTTTTTCGCGAATGGGGGCAGCGTGATGAGCGACACAGGTCTTGGACCGGAAGATGTAGTTGGCATGTTGCGGGCGGTGGCGCGGGCGGTGATTGATCGGGTTAACGTTCTGACCGACGCCGATCTGGCCATCGGTGACGGCGACCACGGCATTGGTATGCGCCGGGGATTTGAGGCGGTTCTGACGTCGCTAGACGTCGGCGCCCCGACCATCGACGCAGCGTTTCGTTTGACGGGCATGGCGATATTGGCCAATACTGGGGGCGCAGCTGGGGCCGTCTTTGGAACCCTATTCACCTCTGGGGCCAAGTCGCTGATGGGAGCGGACAGGATCGATGCCGAAGGAATTCGCCGTTTTCTGGCAGCAGCACAAGAGGGCGTGGCCAAACGCGGTGGAGTGATTGAGGGGCAAAAGACCATGTTGGATGCGCTGGCACATGCTGCCCGCGCCACAAGCGACGCGGCCGACCTGACTGCATGTCTGAAGGCCGCCGCACAAGGAGCTCAGGTGGGGGTCGAAGCCACGAAGTCTATGGTGGCCACTACCGGCAAAGCACGCTCCTTGGGCGAACGCAGCTTGGGGTACCCTGACCCCGGCGCGATTTCGGTAGCAATTATCCTATCCGCCATGCGCGACTACGTTTCGTCCGGAATAGATGATATCGGAGGACGCAATGGCTGATTTAAACGGCATCAGTGACGGCAAGAACCGGGCTCAACGCATGTCTGATTGGGGATCTATACATTTGATTGAATTTGTCGAATTCTATGTCCGTGCTTTAATGATGGAGGTGAGCAATAGCAAAACAAACGTTGTTTTGGCTATCTAATGAGGCATGGAGCGCGCTTGAACTTCATTTGCCACACGGCAGCCCAGGCAAACCGTGCGTTGACGACCGCTGGGTCATTTCAGACATATTACATGTTTTGAAAGTCGAGTGTCGCTAACGTGATGTACCGATCGAATACGGGCCTGATCAAGCATATTTGCAACCGCTATCACCGTTGGCTCCAGCAGCGCATCTGGCAACGCATCGTCGAGAAAATGGCCGCAAGCGGGCCTGTTCTCGCAGAGCTGTAGATCGAAAGCTCCCTTGTCAACTGAATCCCGACAGTCCTCTAACAGCCCCAAAAGAGACATTCAAACTCGCAGGCGCCTTAAATTCATTCGCCACCTGAACAGAATGTGATTCACGCCAATTTCCTACCATTCGTCCATCATAACCCATGGGCAATACTCTTAGATATAAAGGTGAACTGAAGGGTGGATGAAACAAAGTCACATCGCAAATAATTTAATATAATTAATCATTTGGCTAAATAAGATGGTGCCCAGAACCGGGATCGAACCAGTGACACTGCGATTTTCAGTCGCATGCTCTACCAACTGAGCTATCTGGGCAGCCGTTTTGAAAGTGCGGCGATTTCCGCAGTTTCTAGCCGATCATAGTCTTGGTCAACTATGGCAAGCGGGCGGGTTATAGCACGAGATTTTTGCCTGTCCAGACCGAAACCGGCAAATCGTTCAAGTCTTTGCACATAAAGTACATTAAGTCGCATCCGGTTCTTCTTCGTCAAGCGGACGCCCGGGAATAACATATGAGCCAGAAAGCCAACGGTTGAGATCAACTTCGCGGCAACGGCGCGAGCAAAATGGATAATGATCGCGCGAAGACAGATTTTTGCACTCCGGACACGGTCTGGTTGGGCGCAATGGAATTATTTTGGCGTCTTCACTCATGGCAAATCAAACCGTCGCCGAAAGCCAGCGAAAGCGTACGTCAAAGCCTTCGCCGGTGAGCAGACTGACCGTTTCATACAGAGGTAGGCCAACTACATTTGAGTAAGAGCCGACTAATTTTACAACAAATGTACCGGCTAACCCCTGAATTCCATAGCCGCCTGCCTTGCCGCGCCATTCACCAGATGCCAAATAAGCATCCAATTCATCTTTTGACAGGCGCTTGAAGCGCACTTTCGATTCCACGAGTTTCTGGCGGATTTTACCAGTTGGGGTAATCAGGCAAATGCCGGTATAGACATAGTGCGCTCGGCCCGAAAGCAATTGCAAACAATAATTTGCCTCATCCAACAGCTCAGCTTTTGGCAATATCCGGCGACCAACGGCCACAACGGTATCTGCTGACAAGATATAAGAGCCTTTGGCTTCTTCCACCAGCGCCAATGAAGCCGCTGCTTTCTC
>JBGTAU010000565.1:0-3209 GCA_041749675.1 Rhizobiaceae bacterium
TAAACTTCAAAGACCTAGTTGATGCTGTCTGATGCCAAGATGACGACATGGCTGTTGGCGTTCTCGAAGCCATCAAGCAGGCTGGTCGCACCGATGTTAAAATGGTTATCGGCGGCGCAGGCATGAAAGAAATGATCAAAAAGGTGGCTGATGGCGATGCGATGATGTCGGTTAACGTGCTTTACCCACCGGCAATGGTGGCAACAGCGCTGGAACTGACGGTCTCCGGCCTTTATGACCAAGTGCCAATCCGCGGCAAGTACATCTTGGACGCAACACTTGTGACCAAGGCTAACGCGGCTGAATTCTACTTCCCAGATTCACCGTTCTAAATCTTGAGCCTCATAAATAAAGAATGGTAGCGCCGTGTGCGCTCCCCTTTGTCTTGGGCTGAAATCAACTCTCCGAAAACACCACTGCTTCACCTGTCGAAGCCTTCACAATCTCGCCATCCCACATCACGCGGTTCCCGCGCACGATGGTGCCGACCGGCCAGCCTTGGACGGTTTTACCGTGATAGGGTGTCCAGCCTGCGCGAGAACCGGCTTGAGCGTTGGTGATGGTTTCGCGGCGCTTCATGTCGACGATGGTGAAGTCGGCATCATAGCCTGCTGCAATGCGCCCTTTACGGGCAATGCCGAATAGGCGTTGTGGGCCGTGGCTTGCAAGATCAACGAAGCGTTCGATGCTTAAACGACCGGCATTCACATGATCGAGCATGATCGGGACCAGTGTTTGTACGCCAGTCATGCCCGACGGGGAGGCGGGGTAGGGTTTGGCTTTTTCTTCCAGCAAATGCGGGGCATGGTCAGACCCCAGCACATCGACAATTCCTTGAGAGATGCCGCGCCAGACGCCGTCGCGATGATGAGATTCGCGCACTGGCGGGTTCATCTGCAACAGGGTGCCAAGCGTTTTGTAATCGTCGGACGTCAGCGTCAAGTGATGCGGTGTGGCCTCGCAGCTGGCGACGTCTTTGTGATTTTGCAAAAAGTCGATTTCTTGATGCGTTGAAATGTGCAGCACATGAATGCGCGCACGGACTTGCTTTGCAATCGCTACCAGCCGTTGGGTGCATTGCAGGGCTGCAATATCATCGCGCCAGATATGATGAGAAGACGGATCGCCAGTGACGCGCAAATGCATGCGCTCATTCAGGCGAAACTCATCTTCCGAATGGAATGCGGCGCGGCGGCGGGTATTGCGCAAGATCGAGGCAACGCCCTCGTCGTCTTCGACCAAGAGATCGCCGGTGGACGAACCCATGAAAACCTTGATACCGGCTGCGCCCGGCAGTCGCTCGAGTTCGCCAACATCTTTAGCGTTATCGCGCGTGCCACCGACCCAAAAGGCAAAGTCACAGTGCATGCGATGATAGCCGCGCGATACTTTGTCAGCGAGTGTTGCTTCACTAGTGGTCAGCGGCTTGGTGTTTGGCATTTCAAAAACAGTTGTCACCCCGCCGAGCACTGCGGCGCGGGAACCGGTTTCTAAGTCTTCCTTGTGTTCTAAGCCCGGTTCGCGAAAATGCACTTGGCTGTCGATGACGCCGGGCAAAACATGCAAACCCGTGCAATCGATTGTTTGTCCGGCATGGTTTTCGTTGAAACTGCCAATGGCCGCGATGCGGCCATTGAGGACCGCTACATCGCGCACGCCGACGCCATCTTGGTTGACGACCGATCCGCCCTTGAGGAGTAAGTCAAAAGTCTTTGCCATCGAAATTACGTGCTCGCGCTTGCTGTTACTTGGGTTCGGCATTAGTTACATGGCAATGCAAACGCAAGACCTTGAGGCTAAGCCGTTTCCAATGCCAGCAGTCACTTTAGACCATCGCTCCCATATCGCAATTGACGGCGAGGAGGCGGAGCATTTTTTGCACAATCTGGTGACGACAGATATCGCTGGCTTGCCGAACGAGGAATGGCGTGCGGGTGCGCTTTTGACTGCGCAAGGCAAAGTGCTGTTTGCGTTTCTGATTGCGCGCAGTGCAACGGGTTTCGTTGTTGATGTTGCGGCCCAAGATGCCGCGGAATTTGCGAAGCGGCTCAAGTTCTTTCGGCTGCGGGCGAAGGTTGCGATTGCTGATCCGATGCCTGTTTCAGTGGCTGTTGTTTGGCAAGATGCCAAACCGGAGGGCCAGTTTTTTCGAGACAGTCGCTTTATTGGCTTAGATGTTTGGCGTGGTGTTGAGACGGGGTCGAGCCGCGCTCAAGACGGTGCGTGGACGGCATTGCGCATCGCTTACGGGGTTGCTGAGCCGCATGTTGATTATGCTTACAGTGACGTTTTTCCGCACGATGTTAATCTGGATCAGATTGGTGGATTGTCGTTTTCCAAAGGCTGTTATGTCGGCCAAGAGGTCGTTTCGCGGATGCACCATCGTGGCACGGCCCGCTGGCGGTTGATGGCGGCAACAGGCACTGATTTGATTGAAAAATCCGAAGTGATTGCTGATGGTAAAGCCGCTGGGGCACTTGGATCGGCTGACGGTGATGCCGCATTGGCACTGGTGCGGCTGGACCGTATTAAAAGTGCTTTGGACCGTGGGGCAGAGGTATTGGCAGGTGGCAAGGCGATTGAGTTGAGTTTCCCTCTCGGCGTTCAGTACAGCTGGCCGCGAGCGTCGGAAACTGAAGCATGACGGTGGCCGCATCAAAGCCAGCGCGGGCGTGGCAGCGCATGCTTTCAGGGCGACGCTTGGATTTGATTGATCCTTCACCATTGGATATAGAAATTTCAGACATTGCCCATGGTTTGGCCCGTGTTGCGCGGTGGAATGGGCAGACTTTTGGTGCGCATGCATTCTCAGTTGCTCAACATTCTCTGTTGGTTGAGAGCATTTTTTTACAAAATGAATCAAGCGCAACTGTCCAAGATTGCTTGGTCGCGCTGCTGCATGATGCGCCGGAATATGTGATTGGTGATATGATTTCGCCGTTCAAGGCGGTGATGGGCGGTGAGTATAAGGTCATCGAAAAGCGCTTGCAGCAAGCCATCCATGTGCGCTTTGGTTTGCCTGCTTTGCCGAGCGCGATGTTGCTTTCCAAAATCAAAAAAGCTGACACAATTGCTGCCTATTTTGAGGCGACTGTGCTGGCGGGGTTTAGTGAAGAGGAAGCGAGCCGCATTTTTGGCCGTCCGCGCGGTTTTCATGCCGGACAATTTAACTTACAGCCGCAACCAGCTATAGTGGCACAAAAGCTTTT
>JBGTAU010000566.1:0-4332 GCA_041749675.1 Rhizobiaceae bacterium
ACGGATGTAGCGGCCTTTGAAGTTCTTCGCCGTGACGTCTACTTCAAAGCCCTTGGCCTTAGTATTGTTGGATGGCGTCAAATCTGCCGAACCTGAAACCAGTTCCGGCACGACAACTTTAATCGCATCGAGCGCCATTTCCGAAGCCTTGCGCGTCGCGACTGATACCGGTGTGGCCACAAGCGATTTCTTCAAAGCGTTGACGGCTTTGCCGATCTTGTCGGTGCGTACATGATTGACGCGGCGGGTGAATTCAGCCTGTTTCGTCGCTGATAGCGTAGCAAAACGCTCGTCCCATTCTTTGCGATCAGAAGCGCCTTTTGATCCAGCAGCCCGCCAAAGTTTCAGCGCCTCGGGTTCAATGTGGAAGGCTTCGCCATTCAGGCCGAGTGCGGCCTTGGTAAGCGCCAATTCTTTCGCGCCCAATGCTTCGCCATGCGCCTTGCTGGTACCAGCGCGGTTTGGTGAACCAAAGCCAATTTGGGTTTTGCAGGCAATCAGCGATGGCTTGCCAGATTTTTGCGCGCGGGAGATAGCGGCGGCGATGGCAACCGGATCGTGGCCATCAATGCGCTCGGCGCGCCAGCCAGCGGACTGGAAACGCTTCACTTGGTCAACCGAGTCTGCAATCGACAATGGACCGTCGATGGAAATGCCATTGTCATCCCACATGACGATGAGCTTGGAGAGCTTCAAGTGGCCTGCAATTGCGATGGCTTCTTGAGAAACGCCTTCCATCAAATCGCCGTCTGAGGCCAAAACATAGGTGAAGTGCTCGACAACTTTCTTGCCGAACTCCGCGTTCAGCATACGCTCGGCAAGCGCCATACCAACGGACGTGGCAAGGCCTTGGCCAAGCGGGCCTGTGGTGGTTTCAACGCCGCTGGTGTGGCCATATTCCGGATGACCCGCCGTATTGGAGCCAAGTTGGCGGAAGCGCTTCAATTGGTCCAGCGTCACATCTTTATAGCCGGTGAGATGGAGCAACGAATAAAGCAGCATCGAGCCATGGCCAGCGGACAGCACAAATCGATCACGGTCCGGCCATTTTGGATTGGCGGCATCGAATTTCAAAAATTGCGTGAACAGAACGGTTGCAACATCTGCCGCGCCCAATGGCAGACCAGGGTGCCCAGAATTGGCAGCCTCTACGCCATCCATCGCGAGCGAGCGAATTGCATTGGCCATAAGATCGTGAGTAGCACGTGACGACATTGAAAAATCCGTTCCAAATCTTGAGTAAATAGAACTTTCAATCGGCAAACTCTGCCGATAGTGAACTGCTCTAACAGGCACGGGACACATATCAGTTGTCCGGTCTCAGTCAACAATTCTTGGTCTTTCAACAGCATTTTCGACTTCGCCACACCTGATTTTGTTTGTGATGCGCCCGTTTATTGACGCAATGCGCATTAAAACGTTAGACTACACAGCCAAGGCCCTCAATCGATAGGCGAATCGAGGGGCTGCGCAGGGGATGGTGCAACGCCAATGGCCGAACAGCCGACGCTCAAACAGGTTCTCGATCAAATGAACCGCGCGATAAGCGCCCTCGAAAAATCAGTCGAGGCGCGTGCCGAACAAGATGGCAATTACGCGGAAGCGGAAGAAGAAGTTCAGCGTCTCAACGCCGATCGCTCCCGTTTGGCGCAAGAATTGGATAATTCCGAGGCAAAATCAGAACGCCTAACTGCTGCCAACAAAGAAGTGTCGCGCCGCTTGGTCACCGCAATGGAAACCATTCGCGCAGTACTCGACAGATAAGGACAAAGCCATGGCGCAAGTCAACGTAGTGATCGACGGCAAGTCCTACCGCATGGCATGCGATGCGGGCCAAGAAGCCCACCTTGAGGGCCTCGCCGCCAAATTCGACCGCTATGTCTCGCACCTTAAAGAAGGCTTTGGCGAAATCGGCGATCAGCGCCTCACCGTTATGGCTGGCATTATGGTCACGGACGAGTTGGATGAATTGCAAAAGCGCATGAAAGGCATCGAAAGCGAACTCGAAATCTTGCGCAAAACCCGCGATGAAGCGCTCTCTAAAGCCGATAAAAACGACAGCGCCTTAACGGGTGCATTGTCCGAAATGGCAATCCGTTTGGAAAAATTGGCAGGCAAACTCGCAACGACCAAATGAAAATGACCTGTTCATTTGTTCAAACTTAATGCTTGGTCTTGTAGAAAAAATGAAATGATCGAGCAAAGTTCATGCTGCCCTATCTGCGAAACTTGTCTTCCAAAAACCGCAACCACCATAATGATCGGCATTTAGCTTGCTATTTGACGTTCGTGGCAGGAGCAGCCAACGCTGGCGGTTATATGGCGATACGCCAATATACCTCCCATATGTCGGGCATCATCTCAGCTATGGCTGACAATTTGGTGCTGGCCGACTGGCCCATCGTTGCGTCCGGCTTTGCCGCTGTATTCAGCTTTATTGCCGGTTCCGCAGTTTGCGCAATTTTGGTCAACTGGGCGCGCCGTCAAAATCTTCATGCACAATATGCGTTGCCGCTGTTTCTTGAAGGCATACTTTTGATCACCTTCGGTATCATGGGTGAGCGGTTGCAAACAGGTTTTTGGTTTTTCACCTCTTTTACCATCATGTTGCTGTGCTTTATCATGGGGTTACAGAATGCGACTGTAACCAAATTATCCAACAGCCGCATTCGCACCACGCATATGACAGGATTGGTCACTGATATCGGTATTGAACTGGGCAAGCTTCTGTATTGGAACAACCCACAAAAGACACTGTCCCAAAAACCGGTGGTCGCAGATCACGAAAAGCTGCGATTGCTGTCAACTTTAGTGACATTGTTCTTTATCGGCGGAATAGTTGGCGCGATAGGATTTCAAAAAATCGGATTTACAGCCGCAATCTTTCTTGGGGTTTTGGTGCTTTTCCTGTCGCTCATCCCCGTAGTTGATGATCTGTTGGGAAAAGTCGATATCACACCCTAATATCCAGAAGTGATTGCGCGAATTAACCCTCCATCTCCGCGCGCATCATTTCCAATTCCAACCATTCATCTTCCATTTTCACAATGGACAGTCGTAAGGTTTCTAGATCTGCAACGATTTTGTTGAAGGCGATTGGATCTTTCGTGAACAGGCTGCCATCGGCAAGTTTGGCTTCCAGCATCGCAATTTTTTTCGTCGCATCTTCGATTTTACCGGGCAAGGTTTCGAGCGCGAACTTGTGCTTGTATGAGAGCTTCGAAGTCGCTTTTTGCGCCTGCGCGGGCGCGGCTGCGGCGCTGCTCTTTACCGTCTGCTTGGCTTCCGCAACGCTGCTGCGGCGCTGCGCGAGCATGTCTGAATAACCGCCGGCATACTCGGTCCATTTGCCATTGCCATCGGAGGCAATCGTCGATGTCACAGTGCGATCCAAGAAGTCGCGATCATGGCTGATGAGAATAACGGTGCCACCAAAACCCGCGACCAGCTCCTGTAACAGGTCAAGGGTTTCCATGTCGAGGTCGTTGGTTGGCTCATCGAGAATAAGAAGATTGGCAGAGCGCGACAACACCCGCGCCAAAATCAACCGCGCCCGCTCGCCGCCGGACAATTCGCGGATAGGCGTGCGCAATTGTTCTGGCTTGAACAAGAAGTCTTTCATATAGGAAGCAACATGCTTCAGTTCGCCATTGACCAGCAAATTTTCACCGCGCCCATCAGTCAGAAAATTTCCGAGTGTTTCATTCAGATCAAGGCTGTCACGTTTTTGGTCTAGCGTCGCGATGTCGAGATTAACACCCAGCCGGATTGTCCCGCTGTCCGGCTCCAATTCGCCAGTTAGCATTTTCAACAGAGTGGTTTTGCCGATGCCATTGGGTCCGACAATACCAATACGGTCGCCGCGTTGAATGCGGGTCGAAAAATTGGCGACCAACACCTTGTCACCATAGGCTTTCGAAATGCCTTTGGCTTCCAGCACCATCTTGCCAGATTCGCGCACATCTGATGCTTGCAGCGAAACATTGCCTTCCGTAAACCGCTTGGTGCGATATTGGGTTCGTAAATCAGCCAATTCGCCCATGCGGCGCATGTTGCGCTTTCGCCGCGCGGTGACGCCATAGCGCACCCAATGCTCTTCGCGTTCGATTTGGCGGCCCAGCTTATGTTGCTCTTTTTCTTCTTCTTCTAAAATTATGTCGCGCCATTCTTCAAAATGGGCAAAACCTTTATCCAAGCGCTTTGTCTTGCCGCGATCAAGCCAAACCGTGTTGCGTGTGGTTTTCTCCAAAAATCGCCGGTCATGGGAAATCAAAATCAAAGCTGATTTGGAAGAGGCAAGCTCGCCTTCCAGCCATTCAATGGTGGTCAAAT
>JBGTAU010000567.1:0-2414 GCA_041749675.1 Rhizobiaceae bacterium
GAACCAATAGGCATGCAAACCATCGCGCTCGTAGACGATGACCGCAACATTCTCACCTCTGTGTCCATCGCTTTGGAAGCAGAAGGATACAAAGTTGAAACCTATACGGATGGTGTTTCAGCATTAGACGGTCTGCAGGCCCGCCCACCGAATTTGGCGATCTTTGATATCAAAATGCCACGCATGGATGGCATGGAATTGTTGCGCAGGTTGCGTCAGAAATCAGATTTGCCCGTGATTTTCCTCACATCTAAAGACGAGGAAATTGATGAACTGTTTGGCCTGAAAATGGGCGCTGATGATTTCATCACCAAGCCCTTTTCGCAAAGACTGCTTGTTGAGCGCGTTAAGGCAGTTTTGCGCCGCGCTTTGGCGCGTGAAAATGCTGCGGCTGGCATCAAGACCAATGGCACGAGCACGCACACAATCGAACGCGGACAGCTGGTCCTCGATCAGGAGCGTCATACCTGTACCTGGGCTGGCCTGCCTGTAACATTGACGGTCACTGAATTTCTTATTTTGTTTTCGCTGGCGCAGCGCCCTGGCGTCGTTAAAAGTCGTGATGCCTTGATGGATGCGGCCTACGACGAACAAGTGTATGTGGATGATCGCACCATCGATAGCCATATCAAGCGTCTGCGCAAGAAATTCAAAGCCGTCGATGACAATTTTGAAATGATCGAAACTCTTTATGGCGTAGGCTACCGTTTCAGTGAAAGCTGAAGTGCGTGCTGGTGATGGATAATGGCCGTCGAAACACAAAAAACGCCCATTGTGAGAAAAACCGGCCGCACTGAGCGGTCGGGGCTGCCGCGTTTTGCATTTTTGTCTCGATTGTTTTTGCCAGTACGCCGCGTGCTGGGCCATTATGTGTTTTCAAGCCTCACGCGCCGCATTCTCGTACTCAATCTTGCTGGGTTAGCCGTTCTCGTGTCTGGTATTCTGTACCTCAATCAGTTCCGCGAAGGACTGATTGATGCACGCGTCGAAAGTCTTATGACGCAGGGAGAAATTATCGCCGGCGCGATTGCTTCGTCAGCGACCATCGATACCAATTCGCTAAACATTGATCCTGAAAAACTTTTAGAGCTTCAGGCAGGCGAAAGTATCGGACCAAGCGCGGAAACCATCGACGCATTGGAATATCCGATTGACCCCGAAAAAATCGCACCTGTACTGCGTCGACTAATTTCTCCAACAAGAACGCGCGCGCGCCTTTATGACCGCGATGCCAACCTCATGTTAGATTCGCGCCATCTTTATTCTGACGGCCAAATACTTAAGTTTGATCTCCCACCATTAACGTCCGAAGACCAAACATGGCTGGAATGGGCAAGTCTTTGGTTTTCCCGCCAATTTCGTCGCGGTGACTTGGCAATTGAAAAAGAGATCCCGGGTGCAAATGGAACCGTTTTTCCAGAAGTCGTTAAGGCGCTAACAGGAAGTCCAGACACCGTTGTGCGGTTATCTGAACAAGGTGAGATGGTAGTGTCTGTTGCCGTTCCAGTTCAACGCTTTCGTGCGGTGTTAGGTGTCTTGATGCTTTCCACACAAGGCGGTGATATTGACCGCATTGTAGAAGGCGAACGCTCCGCCATTGTGCGCGTCTTTGCCATCGCGTCATTGGTCACCGCATTGTTATCCATGTTGTTGGCGTCGACCATTGCCAATCCGTTGCGTCGCCTAGCTGCAGCCGCGGTGCGCGTACGGCGCGGCGTTAAAGTGCGCGAAGAAATCCCAGACTTTTCGGATCGCCAAGACGAAATCGGCAATTTGTCGATTGCGCTGCGCGATATGACCAATGCGCTTTACGCCCGCATAGATGCCATCGAAAGCTTTGCTGCCGATGTCAGCCACGAATTGAAAAATCCGCTCACATCTTTACGCAGCGCGGTTGAGACGCTACCGCTCGCAAAGACAGAGGCCTCGCAAAAGCGCTTGATGGACGTCATTCAGCACGATGTACGCCGCTTAGACCGGTTGATTACTGATATTTCCGACGCCTCGCGCCTCGATGCTGAGCTCGCACGTGATGATGCAAAAACGCTTGATATGGCAACATTGCTGCAAAATATTGTCACCGCCTCGCGCGAAGTTCGCCGCAACAATGGCATTGATATCAAGCTGAGTATTGCCAAATTACCATCCTCGCAAAAGGGTTACTTCATTACGGGCCATGATTTGCGCATCGGCCAAGTGATAACAAATCTCATCGAAAATGCCCGCTCCTTTGTTCCAGAATCGCAGGGGAAAATCATGATCGAGTTAAGCATACGAAGTTCACGAGTTTGCATCACGGTGGAGGACAACGGTCCTGGTATTCGCGCTGAAAAGATTGAACGTATTTTTGAACGCTTCTACACGGATCGCCCACAAGGCGAAGCATTTGGACAGAATTCAGGTTTAGGCCTGTC
>JBGTAU010000568.1:0-2948 GCA_041749675.1 Rhizobiaceae bacterium
GATTTCGAAAGAATAATACATGGACCTGTTATCCATAGAGCAATTGCTTGAATTCTCGGCCTTGCTGTTAATTGCCGGCGTTATTGCAGGGTTTTTAGCAGGATTATTCGGAATTGGTGGCGGAACAGTCCTTGTGCCAGCATTTTTTCAAGTGTTTGGGGCGGTTGGCATTGATGGAAGCGTGCGCATGCACTTGGCGGTCGGAACATCAATGGCCGTTGTGGTTGCCACTTCATTGAGTTCATTCGTAGCGCATCGAAAACGAGGCACTGTTGATGAGCAGTTACTTAGAAGTTGGCTTGGCCCTTTGCCTTTGGGTGTGTTGTTTGCGATTTTGGTCGTGGCGTATGTTTCAAGCGCAACACTGCGGATATTGTTTGCTGTGATATGTGTTGTTATCGCTGTAAGGCTTTTAGCTGGTCGCGATCATTGGCGACTGGGTGCAGATTTGCCACCCAATCCTGTGCGCGCATTTGTTGGCATTGTCATTGGGTTTCTATCGACACTGATGGGTATTGGTGGCGGTGTTTTGAACAATACTTTTATGACGGCCTATGGTCGGCCGATCCATCAGGCGGTGTCCACATCTGCTGGTGTTGGAGTGCTGATCGCTCTGCCTGGGTGCTTTGGATATATGTGGGCAGGGTGGGGCAATGTGGCTTTACCAATTTGGTCCACCGGCTACGTGAACTGGATCGCGGTCGCGCTGGTCATCCCGTTGACGCTTTGGGTTACGCCTTATGGCGTAAAGGTCGCCCATGCTTCGCCTAAGCGAAAGCTTGAGGTCGCACTTGGGTTATATCTCATTTTTGTTGCCGTGCGCTTTTTTTGGAGCTTAATTGTTTAGCTGCAACTCATCTTGTTTAACGGTAAAGCTCGACAGGCTGTTAAGAAAATCCATACCAAGAAGGCTCTGATCAAGTGCACCTTCCTTCACGACCAGCGCGCGCATATTGCGCCGAACGATTGTTCCAACACTGAGTTCATCGATGCGTGTGGACGCCGCCAAAGCCTCGCCATTGGCAGTTGAAATAGGAACCATGTAGGCAAGATCAGCCATGTCGATGCCGATTTTTTCTGCATCTTGCGCCGACAAGGCTATACCGGAAGCGCCAGTATCAATAAGGAAGCGAATTGTTTTACCGTTGACGTTTGCATCCGCCTCAAAATGCCCATTCGAGGATTTTCCAATGACCACATTTGAAGAGCCATCTTGGGCCGTGAAAACTTGAGGGCGCGCTGGAATAAGTCCCGCGGTGATCATGGAAGCAAAATCCTGCACTGCGTTTCGGTTTTGGTAACCGGCAATCAGGGCGACAAATACAAACAACCACAAAGCAATGTTGCGCACAGTGCCTGCACCAAAAGCGCCAGGGCGCAGCGCGTTCAGGCTTAAATAAACAGCGATTAGACTGAGCGAAACCAAGCTGGCAAACTTGTCATTGGCGAGACCAAACGTCATGCCACTATTTTGATTTATGAGCAGCAATACCAATGACACGACTATTGCTGCGATTAAGACAAAGAAAATGCGTCCCATCACGCCAACTCACCGCGCGCCATGCGCTGTCGGCGCGTTTCGCGTCTCGGTTTTCGCTCGATCGTTTCGAGGCGCGCAGGCAACAACGTCATGACATCGCGGCGTTGCTGCGACGACATCGTCAGCCAATCACCAATTTCATCCTTGGTGCGCCCACAGCCGAAACAATAGCCGGAAGTCATATCAATCGCGCAAACCAAAATGCAGGGCGATTCAATGATCGAAGTGTTTGAATTCAAAGTGTCACTCATGATGCAAAGATGGTGCTTTCAAAGGCCGCTGGCAAGGCCAATCAAGAATGCTATTTCCGCTATCATAGCGCTCGCGCCAAGCGTGTCACCTGTTTGGCCGCCAATTTTGGAAGCCGCCAGTCGTTTGAAGACGTTTGTCACCAAAATCGTCAGCGCAAAGGCAATGATGGTTGGTGTGATGCCCCGTGCCAAAAGTGCAAATACCAAACCAATTGCTAGCGCGGTGGATAGGGCAATTGTAGCTGCGTCTTCACTCGGTGTGCCAACGCTGTCGGAGGTGCCGCCTAATCGAGCACTTTCTAGTTCAGACCAATGCCATATGAGTGCGCCGCGGCTCATGGCGGCTGCTCCAATAAGTGCCAAAGCAGCGCTCAAAACGCTCGCTTGCAAAATTGCCGCTACAGCGATGGTTCGCACGGAAAACGAAACGATTAGCGCTAACGCGCCGTAGGTTCCAATGCGCGAATCCTTCATGATCTCCAGCCTTTGGTCTTTTGAATTTCCGCCAAAAAATCCATCTGCGACATCTGCTAGTCCATCTTCATGGAGTGCTCCGCAAGTCATGATGTGTGTGGATATGACCAGTAATGCATTGAGAAGCGGTGGCAATTGTAGGAAGTTTGCAATCAATAGGACAACGAGTGCCGGCAAAGTAGCCAAAGCGCCTGCAATGGGAAACGCGCGGCAAGTCATCGACAATTTCCCGTCGTCTTGCGCGAACCACTTTGCCGAAATGGGTAGACGCGTTAGAAATCCTAGAGATCGCATCACGTCAGTTGTAAGCGAGTTTAGGTTCAAATCCATCATGCACCCTATTTACGGCCCCGACTGTCGTTTAAGGGGTATTGCCATGTTGCGTGTTGACATATAGGGGAACGCGACAAGAAAATACAATATTGTGGATATTGCTGATGACCAGTGGCCTGCCTTTTGATGATTTCCGTGCTTTGTTGCAAAACCTACCAGGCCCAGATGAGGCAGCTGTTGCGGCTGTGCGTCGGCGCGATCCATTTTTGACCAAGCCACCCGGTGCGCTTGGAAAACTGGAATCGATTGTTGAATGGCTGGCTGCTTGGTCTGGTCAGTCTATGCCGAAAGTCACGCGCCCGATGGTTGCAGTGTTTGCTGGTAATCATGGTGTCACACGTCAAGGCGTG
>JBGTAU010000569.1:0-1761 GCA_041749675.1 Rhizobiaceae bacterium
ATCGCCTCGATGCAGGTCTCGACCTTCGGGATCATGCCGCCGGAAATCGTACCATCAGCAATCAAACGATGGGCTTCGGCGACCGATAGTTCTTTGATCAAGTTTTTATCTTTATCCAATACTCCCGGCACGTCCGTCAAAAACAATAGTCGCGCCGCTTTGACGGCTCCCGCAATAGCGCCAGCAAAAGTGTCGGCGTTGATATTGTAAGTATGTCCGTCGCGGCCCGGTGCGACTGGTGCGATGACCGGTATCATTTCAGAGTGAGCGAGTAGATCGAGCAGTGTGCGATCGACTTCTACTGGTTCGCCCACAAAACCGAGATCAAGCACGCGCTCAATGTTTGAGTCTGGGTCTTTGAACTTCTTCTGTGCCTTTTCCGCAAAAACCATATTGCCGTCTTTGCCGCAAAGTCCGATGGCCCATTCGCCTTCGGCGTTGATGAGCGCGACGATCTCTTTGTTGATCGAGCCAGCCAGCACCATCTCAACAATTTCAACTGTCTTTTGATCCGTAACGCGCAAGCCACCTTCAAACTTTGACTCAATGCCCATCCGCGCCAACATCGCGCCAATTTGCGGACCACCGCCATGCACGACAATCGGATCAATGCCGGATTGCTTGAGGAGCGCGATATCACGCGCGAACGCACGGCCGAGCGTTACATCGCCCATGGCATGACCGCCATATTTCACAACAATGGTCTTTTTCTCATAACGCTGCATAAACGGCAGCGCTTCCGCCAAAAGCCGCGCCTGCAACTCGCCTTCGTGTTCCGCAATCGCCATGATTTAATCCTCAAAAATGATTTGAGCGCGTCATAGGGAAAATTTGGGGGCAGGGCAATTGTTAAACCAAATTGTCATCGCCTCTTCGTAAATCTTGTGGCAGTAATCAACGCCAATCCTCAAAAGAGTGCTCCCATGTCCTTCAAGAAAATCATTACCCTCACCGATATTCACATAACACCCGACAATCAGCGCATCATCGGCATTGATCCAAAAGAACGATTGGCTCTAGCGGTTGAGCATATTAACGCCACGCAAAGTGATGCTGATTTGTTGATCATCACGGGTGATTTGACACATTTCGGCGATGCCCAGTCTTACGCGACGCTTCGCTCGATTTTGTCGCGGTTGGCAATTCCCACCAAAATTCTCGTTGGCAATCATGATATTCGCGAGAATTTCGTGGCGACCTTTCCAGAAGCCGAAACGGACAGCAATGGCTTTGTGCAGTTTGTTACTCAGTTGGGTGGCTACAAACTTATCGGGCTGGATAGTATGAATTCTCCGCGCATTGAGGGAACACGTCATGGCGCGGGCTATCTCGGTGCCCCGCGATTGGAATTTTTGTCAGAAGCTTTGGCAAACCAATCGGAAATGCCTGCAATACTATTTATGCATCATCCGGCGTTCAAAGTCGGGTTCCCCGGCATGGACGCAATCCCCTTAATGGACCCTGATGCTTTTTATGATGTGCTCAAAGATCATGATGTGCGCATGATCGTGTTCGGCCATGTACACCGCGCGATCAGCGTGTCATGGCGTGGCATCAATGCCACTGGCTATCGCAGCTTGGTTGATCAAATGCCGTTTGATTTGGTGACGAATGATTCTTCGCTCGCGGTTGATGAGCCGCCATCTTATGGTGTGATTTTGCTAGATGGCGATACCATTATCGCCCACAGCGTCGAGTTTATGAGCGAACCGGCAGTTCCTGGTGCGATTGGCAGTGTGTTAGACGGGCGGCTTTCTGTTT
>JBGTAU010000570.1:0-4581 GCA_041749675.1 Rhizobiaceae bacterium
GTGGTGCAGAAGTATTCAATTTCGTCGGCGCATGTTACTTTTTTGCCCGTGGATGAAGTAAAACTACTTGAACATAACGGGTTTCTGACCCGCACCGACCAACAGTTTCATTTCCTCAACAATGGCTATCGCGACTATGCAGATTTTTTGAGCACATTGGCATCGCGCAAACGCAAGGCATTGCGCAAAGAGCGTGAAAGCGCGCTTTCAAACGGCATAAGCATTGATCGCTTAACTGGCACAGATTTAACGGAAGAAGTCTGGGATCAGTTTTTTGCCTTTTACCTCGATACTGGTAGCAGAAAATGGGGGCGGCCTTATCTCAATCGACAGTTCTTTTCGCTGATTGGTGCCACAATGAGCCAAGACATTGTTCTGGTAATGGCCAAGCGCAGCGGGCGCTATATTGCAGGAGCGATCAATTTTGTTGGGTATGATCGCATTTTCGGGCGCAATTGGGGGTGCATAGAGGATCATCCTTACTTGCACTTTGAAGTTTGCTATCATCAAGCAATCGACTATGCGGTTGAACGTGGGTTAAAGGTAGTCGAAGCGGGCGCCCAAGGAGATCACAAGCTGGCGCGCGGCTATCAGCCAGTTACGACTTATTCGTCGCACTTCATTGCCCATGAGGGGTTACGGCGCGCGGTGAAGGACTACTTGAGCCATGAGCGTGCGGAAATTGTTCGAACCAACGCCTTACTTGGTGAACACACACCATTTCGCAAAGGGCCGCTGTTGACAGAGCACGGTGCGGTGGAAGAATAGTGAATTAGACTGCGGAGAAACCACCATGTCGACCTACGATCCCAACAACATTTTTGCCAAAATACTACGCGGCGAAATTCCTTGCTATAAAGTTTTTGAAGACGAGGCGACGCTGGCATTTATGGATGTCATGCCACAGGCCAATGGTCATGTTTTGGTGGTTCCAAAATCACCGTCGCGCAATTTATTGGACGCCGATCCAGATGCGATTTCCAAGGCAATGATCGTAGCGCAAAAAATTGCCAAAGCGGCTATGAAGGCCTTTCAGGCAGATGGCATTATGCTTGTGCAATACAACGAGGCCCCTGCGGGACAGAGTGTTTTTCACCTGCATTTCCATGTGATTCCGCGTCACGAGGGCGTATTGTTGAGCGCACATAGTGGAAAGATGGAAGACGGCAGTGTTTTGGCGACCAATGCGGAACTGATACGACAACACCTCGCGTAAGGACGATATCAAGTCCCTGTGTGCCAATAATTACCGACGATAAATATTGCTTCGGCAGTTAAAACACCGAGCCAAACTTTGCCGCGCGACACGTGGTAAATCACAAAACCGATTACTACTGCTGCCAATCGCAAAATCAGCGCGGACTGCGCCAGTGCACCATCGGGATACAGCACCAACTTTGCAATAACTGCGGCAACCAATGCTGTGGCAATCGCCCGGACAAACACCAGAACCTGTGCATTTTCATCGATATCGCCAGCGAAATAAACACCGAGATATCGCCACATGCCCGTTGGCAACCAGCCGCCAAGCAAAATGAACAAGAATGGCCACCACCACGTATCATAGGAAGTGAACGTCATGATTTGGACGCTCCCTGTTGGCGTACGATAAAATAGGCAAGTGCGCCGCCGGCGATCCCTGCCCCCAAGATATCGATTTGCGGCATGATGGAATGGCACAATGGCGTAAAGACCAGACCAGCAAACATCGCATAATGACTGGCGCGTTCACGCGCTGATCCCCACAAGGAAAACAGGAAATACAGCGGAGTGAGAAAAACCAACGCAGCTGAAAGCAACGGCGGCATGTCTTCAGCAACCTGAAAGGTCAAGTAGACCATTGCCAAATTTGATATCAATAAGACGCAGACTAACCCTGCAAAGAAACTGGTTCGATCGTCACGCGGCACATTTTTGAACCGTTCAAGCGCCATCACCCAAGCCGTTACCGCCACAAAATGGGATAAAATATAGAGCGTAATTTTCCGTGTTTTCGCTGCACGCATTTCTGGAACAATCGCAACGACCATTGGCATAAGGCGCACAGCAGACAAACACACGGCCAAAAACGTTGCCAACAGTGTCGATTTTGACATGACTGCACCAATCAACACAACTTTGGACGGCAAAGCCCAAACGGTGGCGACCATAAACTGAGTTTCTATGAGTGTGAAACCAGCCTCACGGGCTAAGCTCGAGAAACCGATGAAGGCACCATTTAAGATCAACACTGGCATGGAAAACAGGCACAATAGTCCGCGCAAAAACCAATAGCGCGTTTTGTTAGGGGAACTGTTTTCATTCGTCTCGATCATAGGTCTGCCTTAACGCCCGCAAAAACTTGGAGCAAGACAAACAAGGCTAATGACAAAACAAATTCGTGTGCCTATGCCTAACCCTGCATCTGGTCAGCATGGGAGAGTGACATGAATAAGAAACCAAGCCTTGATGAATTGGTGAATTCATTGTCTTTGGAACAGCAAGTTACGTTGCTTTCCGGTCAGGACTTTTGGTCTGTGGCCGTCGATGAGAGTTTGGGATTGGGCGTGCTGCGGGTGACTGATGGACCTAATGGCGCACGCGGCGGCGGCTCTCTCATTGGCGGGGTTCAGTCGGCGGCTTTTCCAGTTGGCATTGCGTTGGGTGCAACGTGGAATCCAGCGCTTGTCGGCGAAATCGGTACGGCGTTGGCTGAGGAAGTTAAATCCAAAGGTGCGCATGTTTCCTTGGCGCCAACAGTTAACATCCATCGCTCGGTTATGAATGGTCGCAATTTTGAATGCTATTCCGAAGATCCGATTTTAACCGGTACTCTTGCGGTTTCCTACATCAAGGGCCTTCAAAATGAGGGCATTTCAGCCACGATTAAGCATTTCGTTGGCAATGAAAGTGAAATTCAGCGCACGACCATAAACTCTCACATCGATGAGCGTTCTTTGCGCGAAATTTATCTCATCCCCTTTGAAATGGCCGTCAAAAACGCGGGCACCTGGGGCATTATGTCGTCGTATAACAAGCTCAATGGCACCTATACGGCCGAAAACCATTGGCTTTTGACAGAAGTTTTGCGCTTGGATTGGGGTTACGACGGAATTGTTATGTCTGATTGGTTTGGTTCGCGCACGACCGCGCCAACAATCAATGCTGGTCTTGATTTGGAAATGCCGGGCCCGACGCGCGATCGCGGTGCGAAGTTGGTCAATGCGGTGAATATTGGTGAAGTTGGACCGAGTGCCATTCGCCAAGCTGCTAAAAATATGCTGCGATTAATGGCGCGCACCGGCGCGCTATCGGACATGCGTGAGCATGAAGAAAAAGCCGAAGACCGCCCAGAGCATCGCGCACTCATTCGACGCGCAGGCGCTGAGGGAACGGTACTCCTCAAAAATGACAATGCCCTGCTGCCACTGGATATAAATTCAAAGCAGACAATCGCGGTTATTGGGCCGAACGCAAACACTGCGCAAATTATGGGCGGGGGTTCCGCGCAACTCAATCCGCATTACCGCATTAGCCCTTGGCAGGGCATCGTCTATGCACGTGGCGCCGAAACAGGGCTTTCGCATTCAATTGGGGCGTTAAACAATCGTTTTGAGCCAATGTTAGAAGGCGCGTTCCGTGCAGACTACTTTGACTCGCGCGACCTGTCTGGTCCCGTCGTTTTCTCCGAGCCGGTCAAAACCCTACAAGCCTTTCTTTTCGGCCTCATTGGCGGCGGTAAGGTTGATGCCAGTGCGTTCTCATTGCGTATCACAGGCTCATTTGTGCCAACACAAGATGGCCTCCACCGTGTCGGCGTTTTCGCCACAGGCCCTGCTCGCGTCAAAATTGATGGCGTTGCGATTGCCGATTGCTGGTCTACTTGGAAAGCCGGACGCACATTTTTTGAAGAAGGCTGTGATGAAGTCACCGGTGAGGTTCAACTCAAGGCTGGCCAATCTTATGTCGTAGAATTTGAATATGCAGCCAAACAGTCCGCAAATCTGGTCTTTTCAGCTTATCAAGTTGGGATCGGACGGCCATTGGGCAAAGAGGATATTGATGCAGCAGTGTTAGCGGCGGCGACCGCCGATGTTGCGATCGTTTTTGTTGGGCGCAATGGCGAGTGGGACACCGAAGGCTCAGACCTTACCGATATTCGTTTGCCCGGCCACCAAGATGCACTGGTTTCAGCGGTGGCAGCTGCCAATCCCAATACAATTGTTGTGTTGCAAACCGGCGGGCCAATTGAAATGCCTTGGCTCGAGCGCGTCAGCGCCGTGATGCAAAGCTGGTATCCGGGCCAAGAGGCAGGCAATTCTATTGCCGATGTTTTGTTTGGAGATGCAGAACCAGGCGGTCGCTTGCCACAGTCATTTCCCGCGCGTTTGTCGGACAATCCAGTGTTTAGCCAAGACCCCGAAGTTTATCCCGGTTTGGATGGGAAGGTCCGATACGAAGAAGGTCTGTTCATCGGCTACCGGCACTATGATAAAACCGGAACTGCGCCCCTTTTCCCATTTGGCTTTGGACTATCTTACACGCAATTTGAATGGAGAAACCTTCGCGTATCCGCGCATGGCACTGAATTTGTTGTAGAAA
>JBGTAU010000571.1:0-6254 GCA_041749675.1 Rhizobiaceae bacterium
GCCCGCGCGATCAAGCCGCAACAAAATGCAGCGGGTTTTATGTTTTTCTGCGGTGAGCAAAAGTCTGCGCGTGGCGGTCAGGCCCAAGGTTTTTCGTGTGGGAGAAATGGCACATAGTGCGGTCATTTCCGGTGTTGCCAAAGCCTGCTCTGTTGCCCACAGCGCGTCTTCTTGAGAGTTGGCGCGCACCATGATCAGCCGGTCCAAGGCCAGACCAAACTGCGCCAATCCTTCGGCATTGGGCAGGCCGTCCTCAAAAAAATCCTGCTCTGGCGCGGACCAGAAAATCACGCCTTGTTGGCTGGCCATTAAAGCCCAAGCCAGCGCGAACCCGAGCACTGCGGCATGATCGCCGGGCGCTGCAGGCATTATCTCATTCAAGGGTGCGCCTGCCACGGCAGCGCGCACGTCTTCGAATGTTGACTGGTCGTGCGTTTTTATACGGGAAAGATTTTCAACCCCCCGAGCCGAACGCAACGCTGCTGGAGCATCAGAAATAAACATGAAAAAGAATTAGAACAAAATAAGAACATTGACAAGAGTGATTCAGACTCTTGTGAGGGTAATTAAGAAAATTATCCTAAATCAGTATCTCGCGAAAGCCCGTACTTTTATGCCGCCGTTGCCACACGTCCGTAAAACCCCAACTGGTCTTTAGGGGTCATGGTCACACCGGGG
Source organism: Rhizobiaceae bacterium (assembly GCA_041749675.1). Classification (GTDB taxonomy): domain Bacteria; phylum Pseudomonadota; class Alphaproteobacteria; order Rhizobiales; family Rhizobiaceae; genus JANMEX01. Next base: position 679 of record JBGTAU010000571.1, read on the forward strand.
CGCTCGTAAAATGATAGGATTGTCACCAGACGATCGACCTTGCCTTTGACAGGGACAACGCGATGAAGCGTATTCACGCCGCGAAACACATTGAGCGCACCGGGCTTTAACTTCTGTTTTTTCACCAGTGGATCTTTTCCCTGCAGCACGGCCGCAACGCCGTCGTAATTGGGATTATCTGCGCTACGCAGGTCTTTGCGATATTCCAATTCTCCGCCTTCTTCTGGCGCTTGCAACAGGATCGTGGTGGTAAATTCGGAGCGATCAAAGTGCCAATTCAGCGCCTCGTCGTCGCGGCTGGCTTGAACATTGATGCGGCCAATTGGATCATTCATCTGAAACAGCGCGGCCTTGCCCATTGTGGCGGCGAGGAAATCGGCAAAGGGTTGCCATTCATAAATCGCGACAATCGGACTATCGGGAATTTGATCACCACAGATCGTGTGGTTCACAGTATCGCATTTTGTCAGCGCTGGATGGTCATCCGCCAAGCCTTCAACCTTATCGAGAAAATAGATATTGTGGCTGCGCGCGTGGCGAAAACTGTCGCGTGCCATCACCGGTGTCGCATTTGTAACCGCAGCATCTACTGCGCTTTGGCGCATAAAGCCTGGCAATTCAAACATACCATTGGCTGCAATATCTTCACGGCACTTGGCCACCAATGCCGTGTAGTCCGCACTGTCCGGGCGGTTGATTGGGTATGTTTCGAGATCAAGAAAATTGTCCATCGCGTTATCCTCTTAGCCCGTAACCAATTATGCTAAATCATAAACCTGATTACGCAACTGCGATATTTTCAAAACTTCATCTGGTTTTTCAAATTGTATGACTTTGACCGAAATCAAAGTCGTTGACTCACTGATGTGTCAACTCGGTAATAGCCAAGGATAAGAACCATGCAAGACCAAGACATAAAACGCCGCTTCGCTCCCGTTCCGCGCTATACTTCCTACCCGACAGCCCCGCATTTTCATGCTGAATTGACCAGTGACACCTATGCGAAATGGCTGGCTGTGTTGCCAGTAAATGCCACGATATCGCTCTATATCCATATCCCTTTTTGTGATCGGTTGTGCTGGTTTTGTGGCTGCCATACCAAGCAAGTGCAGCGTTATGATCCGGTCAAAACCTATCTTGAGGCGTTGCACTGTGAGATCGATACCGTCTCGCGTCACCTTGACGGCAAAGGCATTGTAACAGCAGTACATTTGGGTGGGGGATCGCCGACCATGTTGTCGAGCGGGGATATGCTCGCTCTGCGGGAGCACATCAACACGGCTTTTCGGTTATCACCTGATGTTGAAATCAGTGTGGAAATTGATCCTAATGATATGAATGAAGATCGCTATACGGGTCTTCAAAGCATGGGGCTAACGCGGGCAAGTCTTGGGGTGCAAGACTTTGCCGAAGTCGTTCAGAAGGCGATCAATCGACCTCAAGGTTTTGAAGAAACCAAAACAGTGGTGGATCGCGTTCGTCAGCTTGGTGTTGGCTCCGTCAATCTTGACATGCTTTACGGCCTGCCATTTCAAACATGCGACAGCATCAGCACAACAACCAAACAAGTGATTTCCATGCAGCCGGATCGCATTGCGTTGTTTGGCTATGCCCATGTGCCTTGGATGAAAAAGCATCAAACTATGATTGATGAAAGCCAATTGCCAAATGAGCGTGAGCGGCTCAGTCAGGCCAAACTGGCAGCGGGGATATTGATCGAGGCCGGCTATGTTCAAATCGGGATTGACCACTTTGCTTTGCCCACCGACAGCTTGGCGATCACGCAACGGAAAGGAAAGTTGCGCCGCAATTTTCAAGGATACACCACTGATAGTGCCGATGCTTTCATTGGACTTGGGGCTTCTTCGATTGGGCAGTTGCCACAAGGACATATTCAAAACATGCCAGCCACCGGCGAATATCAGCGCATTGTCCTGTCTGGGCAATTGGCCGTCGTGCGTGGCTTGGAATTGAGCGCAGAAGATCGATTGCGCGGCTATGTTATTGAGCGTCTCATGTGTGACTTTGCATTTTCCCGTGCGGATTTATGCCTCAAATTTGGCGATGCGGCACAAGCGATATTTGCGCAGGCTGACGTTTTGGTGGCCCAGAATGAATACCTTGAGCGCAGTCACGAACGCTATCTCATCAAACCGGAAATGCACCTTTTCGCCCGTCAAGTTGCTGCAAAATTCGATAGCTATTTGACGTTGGGGCAGGCACGACATTCATTAGCAGTTTAATCCGCCAACATCAGATCCAGCTTTTGGCGCTGACGGTGCATTTCTAGGAAAATTGCGTAATCCTTATCAAAGCGTGATCTCGCCGTTGGATTGGGTTCGCGTCTTGATCCACCTTGATGCATGGCAATGCAGGCAGCGCTTAGGCTTGGATAAAAACCAGCCGCCGTCGCTGCCACCATGGCCGTGCCAAGCAAGGTCGCATCATCAGTCAAAGGTTCAATCACCGTGCATCCGGTCGCATCCGCGTAGAGTTCCATTAAAATCGGATTTCTTGTGTGGCCGCCAGTCACATGCAGCGTGTCTATGCCGTAGCCATTTTCATTCAATGCATCAAGGATATGGCGAACACCGAGCGCGATGCCGACCGCGGTGCGCCAATATAATTTGCAGAGGCTATCAAAGCCAGATTCAAGCGATAGGCCAGAGAGCACACCCAGTGCGCGTGGGTTGGCAAAGGGTGAACGATTGCCGTGAAAATCAGGCAAGACATGGAGACGCGCCGCCAAGTCCAGCCCTTGGCTTTGCCGCATTTCCATTATGCGATCTGTGATCTTGCGATGCATGGCAGCGTCCGGCTCGCCGCCTGCCACATGCTGGCGCACAACATGATCAAGCAGCGCGCCAGTCGCAGATTGACCGCCTTCGTTCAACCAATAATCATTCAGCGCCGCGCCTAGATAAGGCCCCCAAATGCCATGCGCCGGACGCGCTGTCTTCGACAGTGTGGTTACGCAACTGGACGTACCGGCAATGAGGGCAAGATGGCGGTCAATCCCGTCGGCGCTTTCGGCATAAGCGCCGATAACCCCTAATGTACCGCCAAACGCATCAATTAAACCGACCCCGACTTGGCATTGTTCTGTCAGCCCCAGTTCGACCGCGGATAGACTTGTTAATGTTCCCAGTGCGCTGCCGACCGGTGCAACGTTTTGGCTTACCAAGTGATGATCATGAAAATCTGCAAGGCCAACTTGTTCAAAAAAATCGCGCTGCCAACTTGGATTTTCATGAGCGAGATATGTCCACTTGCACGTCACTGTGCATTGCGACTTATCGAGCGACCCGGATGCCCGCCAGGTTAGAAAATCTGCTAAATCAAATGCATGACCTAACCGCGCCCAAGAGTCTGGCATATGCTTTTTGAGCCACATCAACTTTGGTGTTTGCATTTCCGGCGACATCACGCCGCCCAGAAATGTCAACACGCGGTGCTTGGTCGCGGTGCATTGATCGGCCTCATCTTTGGCGCGATGATCAAGCCAAACGATGGTGTCCCACCGATCCGCATTGTCCGCGGAAACCGAGACTTGCTCATAGTCCTTGCCGCGAATAACCAGCGAACATGTGGCATCAAAGCTTATGCCTGAGATTGCCTCTGGCTTCACTTTCGATTGCACGACAGCCTGTTTCACAACATGGCAGACTGCCTGCCAAATGTTTTCGGAATCATGTTCTGCTTGGTCAGCGCCAAGGCGGTTCATCAAGATGGGCTGTTCGGCACGCCCCAGCATTCTGCCGGTTTTATCCAATACGCCGGCGCGTGCACTTGCCGTTCCCACGTCGACAGCCACCACAAACTTTTCGTTTTCATTTGCCGTTTGGCGCACATGATCTTTAATCAGTTGCGGCAACTGCGACATGTGAGAAAAGATTTGATGTGGCTCGGCTACCTGTAGCGCCTCGTAATGCGCCAAATTTTGCGCGTGACTGCCGCCGGTAAAACCAAACACAGTCATGCCCGCGCGGTTTGCAGCCGTGACACCGGCTGGACTGTCTTCGATGACCAAACATCGATCCGGCTTTGCGCCCAATGTTTTGGCCGCGTACAGAAACAAGTCCGGTGCTGGTTTGCCTTGCGCCACGATGGACGCGGAATATAGTCTGCCTTCAAAATCGGACAACAACCCCGTGACTTCCAATGTCAATCGGATTCGCTCTAATTGACTGGAAGAGGCAACGCAAAATGGAATATCAAGGAGCTGTAACGTTTTGGCAATGCCCTCGATAGGCGCTAATTCCTGACGGAAAGAAGCGTACAGGCGTTGCCGCATGAGATCGAGCGCTTCATCGGTCAATATTAGGTTGAACTCAGCGCCAAGCGTGTCGCGAATTGAGGATAGCGAGCGGCCCAAAAACCGTTGATGTGCTTCACTTGCGCTCAGTGTCAACCCAGCTTCTGCGATGACTTCCAAGAGCGCGTTAATCGCGAGATTTTCGCTATCGACAAGTACGCCATCGCAATCGAATATGACGAGATCAAAATTGAGGGAAGGATCTTTCGGCATCGCTGTTCCATACTGCAATTAGACTTGGCAGTTTGGCTTGAAATTCTTTGACTGGGAAGCCCTTGTTTGTGCGCGTTTGATTTTAGGCCAAATTTTGACCAGCAATGTATCGCGTCAATGTCGTGCGCGTCCCGTTGGCCCAAAGCGCGTTTAACGCGTTGGCAAACGCAGCTTGAAATTCTGCTGATTTAGCCGTGTCGCCATAAATGTCGCTCATCGCAAGCCAAGCCGCTGGATCTTTCTTGGCCGCTTTGGCGACAGATTGAAGGCGATCCCATTGCGAAGGGTCATTGGGTGCAATGGGCTTGCCTGAATCGGTTTCACCACAGCAATAGCGACACCACAAGGCAGATTCGAGCGCAAGACCTGTCATGGATTTGCCAGCCTTCAATCGATCAACGATTGACGGGATGATGAATTTTGGCTGACGATTTGAGCCGTCCAGGCATAGCCGAGAGATGGTGTCGCCAATTTTCGGATTTGAAAACCGGCGCACGATAAGCTGATAATAGTCATCGATGTTGGTGTCTGGCACCGGCGGCACGCACGGAATAATTTCATCATTCTCAATCTTATCGAGAAAGCCTTTGACCAATTTATCTTGCATCGCTTCATGGACAAAATGGATGTCCATCAAGGCTGCGGGATAAGCGATGACCGCATGGCCACCATTCAAGATGCGAATTTTCATCAGTTCAAATGGCGAAACATCGGTTACAAATTGGACGCCAACGTTTTCCAACGGCGGCCGGCCGGTCGGGAAATTATCTTCAAGAACCCATTGTTTGAAGCTTTCGCAAAACACTGGCCAATGATCGTCAACGCCAAAATCATCTCGCAGCAAAGCGCGCTCGCGGTCGGTTGTCGCCGGGGTAATGCGATCGACCATTCCGTTTGGAAAGGCGACATTGTTTTTGACCCAGTTGCTCAAGCCGCCGCCTGAAAGGGTGGCCAATCCTAAAAGTGAATTGCGCGTGACCACGCCATTGTGCGGAATGTTGTCACAAGACATCACAGTAAAAGGCGCGATGCCCGCTGCATTGCGTTT
>JBGTAU010000572.1:0-5547 GCA_041749675.1 Rhizobiaceae bacterium
TCCACCAAACAAACAAGGTTTATCAATGGTAAACCAACTTCGTCTTGCAAAAATCGGCAAATCATTGAAAACGTGATTACAATTGAAATTTCAGTATCGGAAACACCTATGGCGCCTATTCCTACCATCTCTTTTGCTAAGCCCTCAAATAAGCCAAGCGGGGTCTTGGCTATACTAACCAATGAAGACGGAAAAGCGTCGCTCGCAGGAGCAAATTACGCTGGTCCGTCGTTGCAAAATGCAATTTCCGCAGTTGAGTTCAAATCCAAACTCAGTGGCTCGTTAGAAGTGTTGGTACCAGCAGGAACAGAATTAGACCGATTAGTCGTCGTGGGAACCGGAAAAACGTCCGAACTCAATGAAAATAACTGGTTGAAGCTGGGTGGCACTGTAGCCTCAATACTCAACACGGCAAAAGCCGTGACTGTGTTGCTCGAGATCGCCGAACATGAGGTTAGTGCAAGTGACGCTGCTGATTTTGCGCTGGGGTTAATGCTGCGCGCCTACAAGTTTGATAAATACAAAACCAAAAAAGACGATGACAGCGCACCAAAAACTGCGGCCAAGATAACGATACTGGTTGCGGATCCTGCGAGCGCAAAGAAAGCCTTCGCTAGTCGCCAAGCCGTGTTCGGCGGCGTTGAGTTGGCCCGAAATTTGGTCAACGAACCTGCCAATATTCTAGGTACTCTTGAATTTGCCGCGGCAGCAAAAAATTTAGAAAAACTTGGTGTCAATATTGATGTGTTGACCGAAAAAGAAATGAAGAAGCTTGGCATGGGCGCATTGCTTGGCGTCGCGCAAGGGTCAGTCCGGCCTCCACGCATGGTGATCATGCATTGGAATGGGGGCAAGGCAAAACAAAAGCCCATCGCATTTGTTGGAAAAGGCGTAGTGTTCGACAGTGGCGGCATTTCAATCAAACCAGCCGCCGGCATGGAAGACATGAAAGGTGACATGGGCGGCGCGGCCGCCGTCACCGGACTTATGCACACATTGGCCAGCCGCAAAGCCAAGGTCAACGTTATTGGCATTATTGGACTAGTTGAAAACATGGTCGATGCCAACGCGCAGCGTCCTGGCGATATTGTGACTGCCATGTCTGGCACAACAATTGAAGTTCTCAACACAGATGCCGAAGGCCGCTTGGTATTGGCTGACGCCTTGCATTATTGCCGGACGAAATTTGAACCAGAATTCATGATCAATTTAGCAACTCTGACAGGCGCAATTTTGGTCGCGCTCGGCAATCAACATGCTGGTCTGTTTTCCAACAACGATGAGCTTTCAGAGCGGTTGACAAATGCGGGTCTTTCCACCGGCGAGCGGCTGTGGCGCATGCCAATGGGGGCAGACTACGACAAGCTAATCGATACGCCCAATGCTGATGTAAAAAACATAGGCGGGCGGTATGCTGGTTCCATCACCGCAGCGCAATTTTTGCAACGCTTTGTTGGAGAGACCAAATGGGCACATTTGGATATCGCGGGCACTGCAATGGGATCGCCTTCCAGTGAAATCAACAGCGGCTGGGCCTCAGGCTTTGGCGTTCGATTGTTGGATCGACTGGTCTTTGACCACTACGAAGGTTAATCCGTGGCTGAAATTTTGTTCTATCATTTGACCGAAACAAAACTCGAGGACGCTTTGCCAAGTCTCCTCGAGCGGTCTATCGAGCGCAATTGGAATGTGGTCGTGCAGACCGGCACTGAGGAGCGCCGCGATGCGCTCGACAATCATTTGTGGACGTATTCAGCCGAAGGGTTTTTACCGCATGATTGCGATGGAGCTCAGGCCATTGAAGACACGCCCATTGTACTGACGACGAGCCAGCATAACCCAAACAATGCCACTGTTCGGTTTCTTGTTGATGGTGCAGTGCCCGCTTCACTGGACCCATACGAGCGCGTTATCTTTATGTTCGACGGCCATGATGAAAGCCAAGTTGAAGATGCACGCGCGCATTGGAAGGCATTGAAATCGCAAGCACACACACTCACATACTGGCAGCAAAATGCTGAAAAGCGCTGGGAAAAGAAAGCGTAACACTTTGCTTGAACGAGCAATTGGGGATGGGACAAGAAAATGCGCAAGATTTATGTGCTGATGCTATTAGCCGGTGTTGCGTGTGGCTTTGGTTATCCTTGGTATATGGAAAACCGCACAGGTTCGCCCATTGGAACCTTTCGCGTTTATACGCGCGCGGGCGGATTTAAGCCAATTGATGTAGTGCTGACGCCAGACCAAGCGCCCGTGCGCGTCTTTGTCGATATTGTGCCGCTCAAAGGCTACTATCCAGACTCATCCCGAACTCTTTTGGCATTAACTGTATCGTCCGGTGGAAAAACCGCGCTCGCCTCACGGCTCAACTACATGGGCGCATCTGAACAGACTAAAAACTTACAAAACTCCGAACAGCTTTTCCGAGATATTGCTGGCGAAATCCGTGACATCACTGCGGGACCGCATCGATTTGTGGTGTCAGAAGGTGATTCAGATGATTTGTCATTAAAGAGCGCAGATATCGTATTGCGCGCCAACGCGCTGGATGCAGACAAGCGGGTTCAGCCCATTGGCGTTGCCTTGTTTGTATTGGGATTATTGGGGTTTATCCGGTCGCTGCGCAAACAAAAGCGCGAAACAAATGATGCGCAAGTTCAGACCGTGCCGCCAGAAAAATCCAAATGGGGCAGGGATGCGGCGGGCGAATGATGGTAGTCATCGCCCTTGAAAGCCAAATACCATGAGGTGGTTGATTTTTCTAGCTATGCTCATTTGCGCATTTTCTGCAATTATGTACCCAATCGTATTGGATGAAGTGTCAGAGACCCCGATTGCGTCAGTAGCTCTGTACGATGACGTAAAGAGCTTTAGGCAAGTTGAAATTCCGCTGAATGCAGCGTTGGGGCCCCTTAGACTATATCTACATGCAAAAGCGATCGTTCCTCGTAGAGGTGAGAATAAAGTTAGCCTTTATGGATATAACGGAGATGCAGTAGTATTTACCTCTTCTGCGATCTTATCGAATTTGAAAAGTGCGACCAGCGGCACAAAGACAGATGATGTTGTCGCTTTCCTGGGTGCTTTCCCCATTGTAAAGTCTGGGACATACAAGTTTCGTGCAATTTCAGGCGAAAAAAGTAATATTGCGTTCCAAAATATCTTTCTTGTTTTCACGCCAAGAGATTCTGAAATTCCAATTGCTAAAGTACCTCTATTTAACCGGGACATCAAATTTGATCACATTGACATCCCATTGAGTACTAACATTAAAGCGGTGCGGGTTTTTCTAACAGCCAAAGCCGCATATCCAGCACGCGGCGAAACAAAATTGAAAATTTACGCACGAAAAGGCAATGCCGAAGTATTGTTTTCAAGCGCAAAATTTTCAACGTTGGACACGACAAATGACAGCAATGAAAACATAGAACTTATTGCAAATGTTGGCTCTTTCGCCGTGGAAGTTCCCGACACATATAGTTTTTTTGCACTAGCTGATGGACCGGACGAAATAGGAATCAATCATATTGATTTAGTTTTAAAGCCAAAGGAATCGGTAGCTGACAAATACAAAATCAACCTTGCATTTGCCTTAGCAACAATTCTTTTAGTCTGGTACCTAATAAGCCACTTCATAAGTGAACAGAGAAAAACGAACGCTGATTTACCGTTGAATCAAAAAGTACAAGCAAAAAGAAAGCCAAAATGGGGCAGGGATGCCGTTGACCAATGATGAACGCCTCACGCGTTCATTTTCGCCTCATATTCTTCCGATAATTTCAGCCAAGCCTCTTCAGCCAATGCCAAGCGGTTTTGTGCGTCTGTGCGATCTTTGCCAAGCTGCATCGACTTGTTTGAATCAAGACCGGGCTGCGCAAAATTTGTTTCTATTTGCTTGATTGAGTTTTGATGTTTCTCAACGAGCGCCTCGGCCTCTTTGACCTTTTTCGCCAGCGGCGCATATTCAATGCGGCGCTGGGCGGCGAGTTTGCGCTGATCGGCTTTATTGATTTTCGGCTGGGATTCGCGCTTGTCACGTTGACCCTGTGTGCCAGAAATTTCGCCGGACAAGATCATCGCCTTGTAGTCATCTAAGTCGCCGTCAAAATTTTCTACGCCGCCATTGCGTACCAGCCAAAGGCGATCAACCGTCGCTTCGACAAGATGGCGATCATGTGAAATCAAAATCACAGCGCCGGGAAATTCATTGAGCGCTTCGACCAAAGCTTCGCGGCTATCAATGTCCAAATGGTTGGTTGGCTCGTCGAGGATCAAGAGATTTGGTCCATCAAACGCAGCTAAGCCCATCAAAAGACGTGCTTTTTCACCACCGGAAAGGTCTTTGGCTGGCGTGTTCATTTTGGCAGTCGCCAAGCCCATCGCCGCGACGCGTGCACGCACTTTGGCTTCCGGTGCATCCGCCATCATTTTGCGCACATGATCAATTGCGTTGTCTTCTGGGATAAGATCATCCATTTGATGCTGGGCAAAAAATGCGACTTTTAAGCCCGGCGCCATGGTGGACGACCCATCAAACGGCGCGAGCCGCTTGGCAATCAGTTTAGCAAACGTGGATTTGCCGTTACCGTTTGATCCGAGCAAAGCGATGCGATCATCAGCATCGATACGCAAATCGAGATGTTTCAAAATGGGTTTGCCCGGTTCATAGCCAGTCGAAATGCCGTGCATCGCAATAATTGGAGATGCGGCTTCTTTCACAGGTTCAGGAAAGCGAAATGGTGTCGCATTGGTTTCCGTCAGCATCGCAATCGGTTGCAGCTTTTCAAGGGCTTTGATGCGTGACTGCGCTTGGCGAGCCTTGGAGGCTTTGGCCTTAAAGCGGGCAACAAAGGCTTCCATGTGCTTACGATGGGCGTCTTGTTTGACCACAGACTTGTTGTGCAAGATCATATTTTCTGAGCGCTGACGCTCAAATTGATCATAGCCGCCTTTGTAGAAGGTCAGCTTTTGGTTTTCCAAATGCACGATCGAGTTAACAGCCTTGTTGAGCAAATCGCGATCATGGCTGATCATCAAAACAGTGTGCGGATATTTCGCCACATAGGTTTCAAGCCAAAGCGTGCCTTCCAAATCGAGATAGTTGGTCGGCTCGTCGAGCAGCAAAAGGTCAGGCTCGGCAAACAAAACGGCCGCCAGCGCCACGCGCATACGCCATCCGCCGGAGAATGAAGAAGCAGGACGCGCTTGCGCTTCTGCATCAAAGCCGAGACCAGCAAGAATGGTTGCCGCGCGCGACTCAGCGGAGTGCGCCTCAATGTCGGCAAGTCGAATATAAATTTCGGAGATTCGGTGTGGGTCGGTCGCTGTTTCGGCTTCCTTCATCAAAGCCGTGCGCTCAATGTCAGCTTCCAGAACGATTTCCAACAGCGATTGTTCGGTGGCAGGCGCTTCCTGAGCAACTTGCCCAATACGCATATTGCGCGGCAGCGACGTCGAGCCGGTTTCGGATGACAGATCGCCAGTTATGGCCTTGAACAGGGTAGTTTTACCCGTACCATTGCGCCCGACAAGGCCCGCGTGGGTGCC
>JBGTAU010000573.1:0-1713 GCA_041749675.1 Rhizobiaceae bacterium
TTCGGAAAAATCTACTAAGAAACTTAGAACAAGCCCTCAATCTGCCCCAGATCGTTCAGGAAAATCTTTTCAGAGCTTGGTACTTTTGGCAGACCAGGCATCGTCATGATCTCACCGCACACAACGACGACGAAGCCAGCACCAGCGGCCAAGCGCACTTCACGCACCGGCACGACATGGCCTTCCGGCGCACCGCGCAGGTTAGGGTCGGTTGAAAACGAATACTGCGTTTTTGCCATACACACTGGCAAATGGCCGTAGCCCTGCTCTTCCCACGCGTGCAGCTGGTCACGAACAGACTTGTCGGCAATAGCTTCTGAGCCGCGATAAATGCGTTTGACGATGGTGTTGACCTTGTCGAACAGCTTCATGTCATCGGGATAAAGTGGCGAGAACTGCGATTGCCCGCTCTCTGCCAGTTCGACAACCTTGCGCGACAGTTCTTCAATACCTTTGGAGCCTTGTGCCCAATGCTTGCACAGGATGGCTTCCGCGCCCATTGACGACACGTATTCCTTCATCGCCGCAATTTCATCATCTGTGTCCGACACGAAATGGTTCATAGCCACGACAACCGGCACACCGAACTGCTTGACGTTTTCAATGTGGCGACCAAGGTTTGCGCAGCCCTTTTTCACAGCGGCAACATTCTCTGTGCCCAGATCTTCTTTCTTCACGCCGCCATTCATTTTCATCGCGCGAACCGTTGCCACGATGACGGCAGCGGCAGGTTTAAGGCCGGCCTTGCGGCACTTGATATCAAAGAATTTTTCAGCACCCAAATCTGCGCCGAAGCCTGCTTCAGTCACAACATACTCAGCCAACTTCAAAGCTGTTGTGGTCGCCACAACTGAATTGCAGCCATGAGCAATGTTGGCAAATGGACCGCCATGCACGAACGCCGGATTGTTTTCCAATGTCTGCACCAAGTTCGGTTGCATCGCATCTTTCAAGAGCACAGTCATCGCGCCGTCTGCTTTGATATCACGGGCATACACGGGTGTCTTATCGCGGCGATACGCAATGATGATATCGCCAAGGCGTTTTTCCAAATCCTTCAGGTCATTGGACAAACACAAAATCGCCATCACTTCAGACGCGACCGTAATGTCAAAGCCTGCTTCACGCGGATAGCCATTGGCAACGCCGCCAAGCGAGCAGATGATTTCGCGCAGCGCGCGGTCGTTCATGTCCATCACGCGACGCCACGCCACGCGGCGCACGTCGATGCCTTGCTCATTGCCCCAGTAAATGTGATTGTCGATCAGCGCCGAAAGCAAATTATGTGCAGTCGTAATGGCGTGGAAGTCGCCTGTGAAATGCAAGTTCATGTCTTCCATCGGCACCACTTGGCTCATGCCGCCGCCTGCCGCACCGCCCTTGACGCCGAAGTTGGGCCCGAGTGACGCTTCACGAATACAAACAATGGCTTTTTTGCCAATTGCATTGAGGCCATCGCCAAGTCCGACCGTGGTGGTCGTCTTGCCTTCGCCCGCAGGCGTCGGGTTAATCGCCGTTACCAAAATTAGTTTGCCGTCTGGTTTGCTGCGCTGCGCTTTAATAAATGACGCAGAGATTTTCGCCTTGTCATGGCCGTATGGCAGCAAATCTTCTTCTGGAATGCCAAGCTTAGCGCCAATTTTCATAATCGGCATTTTCTTAGCAGCACGTGCAATTTCGATATCAGACTTGAACTCAGCCATAGTAAAAACG
>JBGTAU010000574.1:0-7423 GCA_041749675.1 Rhizobiaceae bacterium
CAGAAAAACCCGGCATCGTCGCACCTGATGGTTCATTGCGCGATTTGACCGGCACAGTTGGAGACATTGCAGGCGCAACTCTGTCTGACCATGGCATAGCTGAGTTGCGCAAAGTCGATGCTATGCTTTTACCCTTGGTAGACAAAGATGCGCGCTTCGGGCCTTGCGTTTCCGGCACCGGTAAATTCATCTGCATCGGCCTCAACTATGCCGATCACGCAGCCGAAAGCGGCATGGCAGTTCCGCCTGAACCCGTTGTCTTCATGAAAGCAACATCCGCAATCTGCGGCCCCAATGACCCCATCATCATTCCGCGCACATCTGTCAAAACCGACTGGGAAGTCGAACTTGCCGTCATCATTGGCACCAAAGCCAAATATGTGAGCGAGGCGGACGCAATGAACTATGTGGCAGGCTATGCTGTGGCCAATGACGTGTCGGAGCGCGCATTCCAGACTGAACGTTCAGGCCAATGGACCAAGGGAAAATCCTGCGATAACTTCGGCCAACTCGGCCCTTATCTCGTGACCCGCGATGAAGTTGCCGATCCACAAAACTTGAAAATGTGGCTCACCGTCAACGGCGTCACCAAACAAAACGGCTCTACGGCCACAATGGTCTACGGCGTTGCGTTTCTTGTGCACTACCTCAGCCAATTCATGACATTGCATCCCGGAGACGTTATCTCAACCGGCACGCCTCCCGGCGTCGGCATGGGCCAAAAGCCACCGCATTATCTAAAAGCCGGCGATAGCGTCGAGCTTGGCATTGAAGGTCTCGGCCAGCAGCGCCAAGATGTAATCGCCGATAGCTGAGTGCGCTTTTACCCAAACATTCCCCGTTCGCGCTCCACCGCCTGCTGAATAAATTGCACAACGGTGGTGATGCGCCGCAGCGAGCGCATGCTTTCGTGGATCACTGTAAAATATGCCCGCTCGATGTGACGCTCCGGCAAGATCGGCACCAATGTGTCGTGCGTGCGTGCAATGAACGAGTGCAATATCCCAATGCCAGCGCCCGCCCGCACCGCCTCCACTTGGCCCATCGCGGACGACACCCCAAAATGTGGGCGAAAATCGCGCGAGATTTCACCCGCATAAGCCAGCGAGGGCGAGGCCAGCAAATCTTCGACATACCCAACCAACTGATGCTCGCTCAAATCCTCGATACTCTGCGGCACGCCAAATTCTGCGATATAGTCCTTGCTCGCATAAAGCCCCAGCCGATAATCCACCAATCGCGAAGCCACCAACCGACCTTGCGTCGGCCGCTCCACCGTAATGGCAATATCTGCTTCACGCCGTGACAAAGAAAACGAGCGCGGAACCGGTACCAGTTCAATATTCAAATCAGGATGCAACTTGGTGAGTTCGCCCAAACGCGGCGCTAGAAACGCCACACCAAAACCATCAGGCGCACCGACTCGCACAGTCCCAGAAATCGAAATCGACGCATCACCCACAAGAGCCCGCGCCGCAAGCATCTCCGCTTCCATGCGCTCCGCTGCCAGCAAAAAATCTTCGCCCGCCCGTGTCAGTTCCGTGCCCGAGGGACGACGCGTAAACAGTTGCGCTTTGAGATCAACCTCCAAAGCCGTCAACCGCCGCGCCACCGTCGCATGGTTCAACGAAAGCCGCTTGGCCGCCCCAAGGATTTGCCCGGCGCGGGCGATTGCAAGGAAGATGCGTACGTCATCCCAGTTCATAGAAAACCTCAAATTGGCGGTTTGGCCGCAAGCGGTGAAGTGCTGTCTTCTCCCCGCGACTCTTGTGGGGAGAAGATGCCGACAGGCAGATGAGGGGAAAGACCGGCAACTGAGAGTGGTTGCCAATCTCGCACAAAAGACAATCGCCAGGCCTTGGTGCTGCCCCTCATCCGTCGCTGCGCGACACCTTCTCCCCGCAAACGGCGGGGCGAAGGGTAGAATCCATACACTTCAATCCACGCACAATAGATGCGCTTATCCTCTTATTGCAATGCATTTTTTATAGCGCATAATCCACCCATCAAATTTGGAGGAACACACATGAAAACTTACGGACATTTTATCGGCGGCAAGCATGTTGCCGGCACATCGGGCCGCGAGGCGGATGTATTTATGCCTATGACCGGCGAAGTGCAGGCTCGTGTTGCGCTGGCTTCGGCAGCCGAAGTGCGTGCGGCGATCGAGAACGCCAAAGCCGCGCATGCTGGCTGGGCTGCCACCAACCCGCAGCGCCGCGCCCGCGTTTTGATGAAGTTTCTCGAACTGGTTCACGCCGAATATGACGAACTCGCATTGTTGCTCGCCAAAGAGCATGGCAAAACCGTTCCAGACGCCAAGGGCGACATTCAGCGCGGCCTCGAAGTCGTCGAATTCTGCATCGGTTCGCCGCATTTGCTTAAAGGCGAATTAACCGACGGCGCAGGCCCAAACATTGACGTTTATTCGCTGCGCCAATCGCTCGGCGTGGTCGCGGGCATCACCCCGTTTAACTTCCCAGCCATGATCCCGTTATGGAAAATCGCACCAGCCCTCGCCTGCGGCAACACCTATGTCTTGAAACCATCCGAGCGTGATCCCGGCGTGCCGATGCGCATCGCCGAACTCTTCATCGAAGCAGGTCTGCCAGCAGGCGTGTTGAACGTCGTCAACGGCGATAAAGAAGCAGTCGATGCCATACTTGACGACCAAGACATCAAGGCCGTTGGCTTCGTCGGCTCCACACCAATTGCGCACTACATCTATTCCCGCGGCTGCGCCAACGGCAAGCGCGTGCAATGCTTCGGCGGCGCGAAGAACCACATGATCATCATGCCAGACGCTGACATGGACCAAACGGTCGACGCTTTGATTGGCGCTGGCTACGGCTCGGCCGGCGAGCGCTGTATGGCGATTTCGGTGGCAGTTCCCGTTGGCGACGACACTGCAAACCGCCTGATGGCCAAACTCATTCCACGCGTGGAAAGCCTCAAAGTCGGCCCCTCCACAGATCCGTCAGCAGACTTCGGCCCGCTGGTCACCAAGCAGCATCTCGACAAGGTCAAAGGCTACGTCGATATCGGCATCGAAGAGGGTGCAGACCTTATCGTCGATGGTCGCGGCTTTTCCATGCAGGGCTATGAAAACGGCTACTACATGGGCGGCTGCCTGTTCGATAATGTCACGACCGACATGCGCATCTACAAAGAAGAAATCTTCGGCCCCGTGCTCTCGGTTGTCCGTGCCAAGACCTACGACGAAGCGCTGACCATGACCAACGAGCATCAATACGGCAACGGCACCGCCATCTTCACCCAAAACGGCGACGCCGCCCGCGACTTCGCTTCACGCGTCCAAGTCGGCATGGTCGGCATCAACGTGCCAATCCCCGTGCCAATCGCCTACTACACATTCGGCGGCTGGAAAGGCTCCGGCTTCGGCGATTTAAACCAACATGGCCCGGATGCGTTTAAGTTCTATACCAAGACCAAGACGGTGACCGCGCGCTGGCCGAGCGGGATTAAGGATGGCGCAGAGTTTTCCATTCCGGTTATGAAGTAAGCATTGAGTCTACATTGATTGCTATAACGCCCGCTGGAAACAGCGGGCGTTTTGCGTTTTAGGTTTACAACGAGAGCAGATATCTGATATCATCCGCGATATCACGGAGTTTCCCATGGGCCAAATTCTCATCCGCAACATCAATGACGATGCCCTCAAAGTCCTGCGCAACAGGGCTCAATCGAGGGGCAAGTCGTTGGAAAGCGTCGTGCGCGAGCTGATCGAGAATGAGGGTGCCCCCGACCGCACGACGCTGCTGGAAGAAATGCGGCGCATTCGCAGCATGACGCAGGGAACTGTTCCATCTCTCAGCGCAGCGGAATATAGGGAAGGCCTAGAGTGAGGCGTCTGGTTATTGACGCCAATATCGCTGCGAAATGGTATCTTCCGGAATCTGATAGCGCGTTGGCGGAAAAACTTTTTGAGCTGAACGCAGAGTTCCACGCGCCGACTTTTCTCGAAACCGAATTTGCCAGCATTTTCTGGAAACATAGCGTTGCGCAAACAACGTCCGTCGATGTCTGGCGCATCGCGCAAGTACAACTGAAAAAGGCAATTCCAAACTGGCATCCTGACGCGCAGTTGCACGATCAGGCATTGGATTTAGCTATTATGCACAAGCATCATGTTTCCGATTGCATCTACCTTGCATTGGCCATCAAAATTGACGGAGTGGTGGTAACGGCTGACAAGCAGTTTCTAAGCCGGTTTGAAAAATCAACACTTGCAGAACGCGTTATCGCGCTAAGCGATTGTATAGGCACGCCCTAATTTTCCCCTTGCGCAGTCCTCGATTTCGCACTTCACTCACCCGAGAGCTCAGTCCTCCCACCGCTAAGGAACCTCCCTATGAAGTTAGTCATCACAACCGCAATCATCGCCACCATTCTGGTCCCCGTTCCCGCTTCGGCGAAGCAAGTTTGCGGCTGGTACGCCATCGCCTCTTGCACGCCGGACCAAAGTGCGGCTGAAAATTTCGTCAACAAGGGATGGGGCGCTGTGATCAATACCAACGACTATACCGGTTTTACGCGCGGTTATTTTTGCGTTGTTTCAGGCCCGCAGCCCAAGGCGAGCGCTGCGCGCGATGTCGAAACCGCGAAAGCTGGTGGCGTGGCAAACGATATGTACATCAAGCGCGCCTGCACCGATGAGCGCAATCTCGGCGACTAACTCTCCCCCTCCACCCACTCAAGCAAATCGCCCGGCTGGCATTGCAATTCCTTGCAAATCGCCGACAGCGTTTCAAATCGCACGCCGCGCACTTTGCCGGATTTCAGCAAAGACAGGTTCTGTTCGGTGATGCCGATTTTTTCGGCAAGTTCTTTTGAGCGCATTTTGCGCTTGGCCAGCATCACGTCCAGATTGACAATAATCGGCATCAGATGATCTGCCTGTTGTCTTCCGCTATGTCTGAAGCCAGCGCCAAAACATGACCAAGTGTGATCAGCACCGCGCTCAGCAAGAGCGCAAGCAAGTGCTGCGCTTCAAAACCGATGGTTAAAAATCGGCGTCCTTCTGGCTGGCCAATGCTAGCGATCAGCGCGTCAAGCGGAGTCGAGACAACGAGAATGATCGCCGCGGCCCCGAATGCAATTCCGGCGCGCCGCACCATAATCGCGGTGTTGTACTCAACGCCGCCTGTCGATGAAATCTGCCCAAACACATTGGCGAGGAACAACAGGCCCACAAGTATGGCGGCAGATTGCATAAGCCCGATCATAATAAACAGCAAAGATTGCAGACCAGACACCGTGAACGGCGCAAAGTGACCAAAGCGTGCATAAAGCGTTTGCGCCAGCCACGACCCGTCAGTCGCTGTCTTAAAAACGAACCACAGTGTAATCGCCACAACAATTGCTGCCATCACGATCACCACTTGGCGCATTTTGGCGCTGAGTGTGCGTGCCTTATCAAGATTTTCAGTCATACTATCCTCTTTTTACTTGCATAAATTACTGTAAAACAATAATTCAATCTCGTCAATCAATCATGGAAAGAAAAGATGAGAAATTTTAAACAAGCGCTTGCTCCCTTTTATGCCACTGTTTTGCTTGGGCTTTCCGCCTGCGCCTCGGTCAATCCTATGGGACTGGCTAAACTTGCGGCGCTCGACCCATTGTCCGCAGACCCGCATCAAATCGCTGTCGCGGCCCGCCTGCCAGAGGCCCTAAAACTGCGCACCGGCGATCTCATGATGGTGGTGAAAACCAACAACGCAACAGCGCCAAACGCCATTGACGAAACGTTCTATCTGGCTGTCACCGAAGCCGCTCCAGGCGATGTTGGCGTCATAATACCGGAAAATGGCGAGCGCCTGCAGTTGGCAAAAGTCGCCAGTCAAGACCTTGAACGCCTACGCACTACGCAAGCCAAGGCCCGAGCGTTGAAGTCCTCAGGTGGCGCAAACGGCAAAGGCTCCCTCACCGTCTCTGCCAAAGGCGGCTGCAAAGCCAGCGATATCGGCGACACACCCTTAATACTCAACCTCTACATGCACACGGAAACCAACGGCGAATGGTTCCCCGTGGTCAACGCTCTTAACCTGCGTCGCGCTTTGGGTAATGACATGCTGGCTAAAATTCCGGCGTGTTGAACAATGTTCCGCTCGCCCGCGATCATTGGACGCTGAATAGGGCGCAGGCCACCACCTCAGTCCGGTCGTTTGCGCCGCCTTGTTAGGAACTTCACCGTTATACCCAGCGTAATAAGCTGGACAACTGGCGCTAAAAGCAGCGCCAGCCCGCCTTGGGCATCTGGCTTGCCCATGTAAGGACTGACCGCAATCATCAGTCCAATGACCATTGGCACCAGCGCCAAAAGCAACAACTGCCGCGCAGTCAGTCGCTCAGACAAACCGTGCGTAAGTGCCCAAGCCAAAATGTAAGGCATCAACAAGATAGCGCCCAGATTAATCCACGCTGATGGTGATGAAGGCTTTGCAAGCCACAACAGCCAAACCATCACGGCCGCCCCTGCCAGCAACAATGCCATCGGTAAGATATTCTTGCTCATGTTAGCATCCCAATTGAAGCACGGTAGACTTTCACATTCTCACCTCATTCAAACAAATTTCATGTTTTGTAAGTCTCATCGTGTAGATTTTCCCTAAACATGAAGCGCCTATTTCACTTAACTCAAACTCTAACGCGGTAAATGGTCTATCAATTGTCCAACGCACTTCACCGCTGACGCTTCATCGCGTGACACGATCGCGTCAATCAAAGCGACATGTTTTGCAACTGTTTTGCCCAAAGAGTCAGGCCGTTTCAGGCGAAACCAAAAGCGCCGCGAGTGGGTTTGCAATGGCGCTGCCAGTCGCGCGGCAAACGGGTTGGCGGCGGCGCGTGCAAGCACTATGTCAAAGGCTTTGTCAGCATCGAGAAACAGGTCCACATCATCTTCCTGTGACGCCATTTTCATTTGCTGCTCAACAAACTGAAACGCCTCATCGTCTGCGCTGGAGGCGTAGCGCGCGGCGCTTTTGGCCAGCACTTCCTCCACCCCGCGCCGCACCTCGAGCACCTTGGCAAAATCGGCCGGATCAAGGTCCGCAACGCGAATGCCGGAGCGAGGGCGGATCTCCAAAAGCCCTTCCCACGCCAGCCGTTGAATGGCCTCACGCACAGGCGTGCGCCCCACGCCAAGCCTATCAATCAATGTCGCCTCCGTTAGCATTTGACCCGGGCCAAGGCGCAGCGTCACCAGTTCGCGCTCCAGCACAAGATACGCCTGAGCCGTCAGGCTCTCGCCCTTGTCCGTTTCACTTGGCAAATGCTTTTTGGGCAAAAGCGCGTTACTCATCGTGCAAAATTCCCGTTGACCCGTTAGGCTTCATCAGATATATCAGTAATATATCAATTCGAAAAGCCCCTAAAACTCAAAAACGCGAACTTAAAA
>JBGTAU010000575.1:0-3622 GCA_041749675.1 Rhizobiaceae bacterium
GACGGCAGCGGCGACCGCGACGGCAGACGTGTCCGAGCCACCTCGGCCTAATGTCGAGAGGCGATTATCCGGCGCAATGCCTTGGAAACCGGCGATGACGGCCACTTGGCCTTCGCCAAAACGGCGGATCAGCTCGGAGCCGTCAATGTCCAAAATACGAGCAGCGCCGTGGGCGCCGTCCGTCTTGATTGGAATTTGCCAGCCCTGCCATGAGCGGGCGTTAATGCCGATATCCTGCAAGGCAATCGCGAGCAGCCCGGATGTGACCTGCTCACCAGACGCCACAATCGCATCATATTCGCGCGCATCATGCAGCACGGAAGTCTCGCGCGCCCAGCCGACGAGTTCATTGGTTTTGCCGGACATGGCCGAAACAACGACGGCAACTTCGTGGCCATTATCGACTTCGCGTTTGACATGACGCGCGACATTCTTAATGCGTTCGATGTTGGCAACAGACGTGCCACCAAACTTCATTACGATACGGGCCATGAATATTCTTTCTGCACAAACCAAATAAAAGGCCAGCAAAGCGCTAGCGCGAGCGCTCTTTAGGCAAAAAACTTATGTCTGGCAAGAATGGCGACCGCGACAACACGCATCTTGACTTATGACCCCATCCGCCCGACCTCTCACTCAAGATTTTGGAGACAATGATGAGCGAAGCGCAGCGCACGACAATTGATCAGGCGGAAGTGGACCGTTTTTCGGCCATGGCGGCGGAATGGTGGAGCCCGACGGGCAAGTTCAAGCCGTTGCACAAGTTTAATCCGGTGCGGCTAACTTATATTCGCGAAGAAGTCTGCAAGACGTTTGAACGCGATATGAAAGGCGCATTGCCGTTCAAAGGTTTGCGTATCCTCGATATTGGCTGCGGCGGCGGGCTATTGTCCGAGCCAATGGCACGGCTGGGCGCGAGCGTTGTGGGCGCGGACCCATCACCGGTGAACATTGAAGTGGCCAAAATCCACGCGGGACAAAGCGGGCTAGAGATCGACTACCGCGCCGAAACTGCCGAAGCGTTGGCGAGTGCTGGCGAGCAGTTTGATGTGATCCTCAATATGGAAGTGGTCGAGCATGTCGCCGATGTGCCGCTGTTCATTGAGGCCTGCGGCAGAATGCTGAAACCGGGCGGCCTGATGTTTGTGGCCACCATCAACCGCACTTTCAAAGCCCGCGCACTGGCGCTGTTCATGGCCGAAGAAGTCCTCAAATGGCTCCCACGCGGCACACATCAATATGAAAAGCTGGTCAAACCAGAAGAACTCGAAAGCGCGATGAATGAGGCGCGGCTGACGCTGCTAGAAACGACCGGTGTGTTCTACAATCCGCTGCTGGATAGCTGGAACAAATCGCGGGATACGGATGTGAATTATATGATGCTGGCGACGAAGGTTCGTGGTTAATTATGATCTTCCGGAAATGTCGGCACCGGTAAAAAATCAATGCCATCATCGGCTAGGCTCTGCGCTTCGGCAATCGTCGCTTCGCCATAAATGCCACGCGCATCCGCTTCGCCGTCGTGGATTTTGCGGGCTTCTGCGGCGAATTTATCGCCGACATATTCAGCGCCATCTTTTAGCTTTTTGGCTAAAATGCGCATTTGTTTCATGATTTCTTGCTGATTTTGGCCGTGCGAGAGCGTCACAACTTCGTTTTCATCGACTTGCCCGACCACTTGCATACCCGACCCGCGCTGCTCTTGCGCGCGAGATGTGGAAACGGCGGGAGCCATCAGGGCTTTGGCGACGCTGGATGAGCCGCACATCGGGCATTCGATCTGGCGCTTTTTGCTCTGGGCGTCGAAATCATCGTTGCTCCGAAACCAGCCTTCAAAGGAATGGTCCTGTGCACAGCAGAGTGAAAAACGGATCATGATGGACGAGCCTCTGATTCTACCAATTCTGTAGAGAATGCGCGTGCATTCTTGAGATTTGGTATCTTTTTTCGCGCCGCAGCGACTTCTGACAAATCCAAGTCGGCGTAAATTGTTTCTGGCTCGGACCCATTGGCAACAACCATCATGTGTCCCCACGGATTGACGATCATCGAATGGCCGAAAGTTTCGCGCCCGTCTTCGTGGAGACCGGCTTGCGCAGCGGAAATCATGAATGCGCCGTTTTCAATTGCGCGGGAACGTTGAAGGGCATGCCAATGTGCCTCGCCAGTCTGTTTGGTGAAGGCGGCGGGCGCGGTAAGAATGTGTGCGCCGTTCAAGGCTTCTTCGCGAAACAGCTGCGGAAAGCGCACATCATAGCACACGCCAAAGCCCAACTTGCCAAACGTCAATGTCGCCACGACGGCCTTGGTGCCGGGTTCATACGTCGCCGATTCGCGCCAGCTCTCGCCATTGTCGAGGTCGACATCGAACATGTGGATTTTATCATACGTCGTGATGAGGCCGCCGTCTGGCCCAAACAGAAACGCGCGATTAGCAATCTTGCCGTCATCACGCAAAATCGCGGTTGAGCCGATGTGCAGGTGAATGCCATACGTTTTCGCCAAATCGCTCGCTGCCGCCACCAGCGCATCATCTTTTTGGCTGCGCACTTTTTCCAGCATCTCGGCGCGGTCACGCACCAATAGGCCGGTCATTTCCGGTGTCTGGATATACTGCGCGCCGGACAGCGCCGCCTCGCGCACGGCGTTTTGCACAAACGCAATGTTACGCGCCGGATCACGACCCGATTGCATTTGAATGGCGGCGACTTTGATCTGGGACATTTAACCAGCCAACATTTTATCAAGCCCGCCAGATGCATCAAGCGCATGAATATCATCACATCCGCCAACATGTTTGGAGCCGATGAAGATTTGCGGGAAGGTGTTGCGGCCTGACTTTGCGATCATCTCGGGGCGATAGTCTGCGTTGACGCTGGCGTTAAACTCAGAAAATTGCGCTCCCTTTTTGGTCAAAAGGTTTACAGCCGCCGTGCAATAAGCACAGCCATTACGGGTATAAATTGTGACGGGGACCATGATCAATTCCTGTTGTTGAGACGACTATATAGCCTCCAGCTCCTCCAGTGAAAAGTCCCCCGGGATCACGCGTGCAAAAGTGAGCACATCGACCGATTTCGCACCGGCCTTTTTCAAGGCTTTAGTGGCAGCATTGATGGTCGCTCCGGTGGTGTAAACATCATCGATCAGCAAAATTGTTTTGCCAGCAACGCGCATAAGCATTTCGTCTGGCACTTTGAAAGCACCGCGGACATTGTCTTCACGCTGGCGTGCGCCAAGGCCGACTTGCTGTTTGGTGCGGCGAATACGCACCAGTGCGGCTGGGTCAAAGGCTTTGCCAGATGCAATGCTGATGGCACGCGCGAGCTCGGCTGATTGATTAAATCGTCGTCTGATCAGACGCGTAAAATGAAGGGGCACGGCCACAATGATATCGACCTCGTCAAAAAGCTCATCGCCTGCCCGCAGCAATTGGTGCAGGAAAAAGGTAAGGGCATCACTGCGGTCGGCATGCTTAAAGCCCAAAATCAGCGGCCGCGAGCCATCATCATAAACAAGGGCGGCCCGGGCCTGTCTGAACAGCGGCGGCTCAGCACAACAGGCAGGACAAAGGCTGTCAGCATCAAGAGCATGAGGAAACGGCAGACCGCAACACTGACAC
>JBGTAU010000576.1:0-3821 GCA_041749675.1 Rhizobiaceae bacterium
CGCAAAAACCAAATGGAAAGACGTTAAGAAGGTCGTTTTGGCCTATTCCGGTGGTCTGGATACGTCGATCATTTTGAAATGGTTGCAAACGGAATTGGGTGCGGAAGTGGTAACGTTTACGGCCGACCTTGGCCAAGGTGGCGAACTGGAGCCCGCACGCCATAAAGCGGAGCTGATGGGCATCAAAGACATCCGCATCATGGACGTGCGCGAGGAATTTGTATCCGACTATGTGTTCCCCATGTTCCGCGCCAACGCGCTGTACGAAGGCCTTTATTTGCTCGGCACATCCATTGCCCGCCCGCTTATTTCCAAGCATCTGGTAGACATTGCCCGTGAAACTGGCGCAGACGCCATCGCGCACGGCGCAACCGGCAAAGGCAATGACCAAGTGCGCTTTGAGCTCTCCGCATATGCGCTGAACCCAGACATTAAAGTGATCGCCCCGTGGCGCGATTGGCAGTATAAATCCCGCACTGATTTGATCAATTTTGCCCGTGATCACCAGATCCCCGTGCCAAAAGACAAGCAAGGCGAGGCGCCGTTCTCGGTCGATGCCAATCTGCTCCACTCTTCATCGGAAGGCAAAGTGCTCGAGGACCCATGGGGTGAGGCGCCTGAATATGTGTATCAACGGTCCGTTTCCCCAATGGATGCGCCGGATGTTGCCACTGAAATCGAAATTGAGTTCAAGAACGGCGATCCGATTGCGCTGAACGGAAAAAAATTGTCGCCTGCCACTTTGCTCGCAGCGCTGAATGATTTGGGCCGTGACAACGGCATTGGTCGCTTAGATCTGGTGGAAAACCGTTTTGTGGGCATGAAATCACGCGGCGTTTATGAAACACCGGGCGGCACCATCTTGCTGCAAGCCCATCGCGCCATCGAATCGATCACCCTGGATCGCGGCGCAGCCCATCTCAAAGACGATATCATGCCGCGCTACGCTGAACTGATCTACAACGGCTTCTGGTTCTCGCCAGAGCGCGAAATGCTGCAAGCCTTGATCGACAAGAGTCAGGAAGATGTTGAAGGTTCTGTGCGCCTCAAACTCTACAAGGGCAATGTCATCGTCACCGGCCGCAAGTCGAAGAAATCGCTGTATTCGGATGCGCTGGTGACATTTGAAGATGATCGCGGCGCGTATGATCAAAAGGATGCGGCTGGCTTTATCCGCCTCAACGCCTTGCGTTTGCGCACGTTGGCGGCCCGCAAGCGCAACACATAAACGGTGGCAAAGCTCAAGGCCCACGAAGTTGATGGTTTCCTGTCCCGCGCGGGCACAGGTTACCATATCTTCCTGATCTACGGGCCAGACCGTGGCATGGTTTCCGAGCGCGCCACACACATTGCCAAATCAAGCAACGTGCCGCTGGACGATCCATTTTCCGTCATTCGACTGGACGCATCCAGCATCAACACTGACCCAGCCAGACTTGCCGATGAATGTCTCACAGTGTCCATGTTTGGCGGCGACCGTTTGGTCTGGGTTAAAGATGCCGGCAATGAAAAGGGTTTGGTCGAGGCTGTTAAGGCGATATCTGCGGCTAAGTTGGACGGTGTTACGCTTATCATTGAGGCGGACGATCTGAAACCCACGTCGGGCCTGCGCTCAACTTGCGAAAACGCCTCGACCATTATGGCGCTGCCCTGCTATGCTGACGATGATCGCGGCGTTGATCGTTTGATTGACACGGAGCTGGCCAAATATGGTCTGACAATAGCGCTCGACGCCCGCGCCGCATTGAAGAATTCGCTCGGCGGCGATCGATTGGCCTCGCGCGGTGAATTGGAAAAATTGACGCTGTATTGTTTGGGAGCAAAACAAATTACGCGCGAAGATATTGATCTGGCGATCGGCGATGTGTCGTCCAGTTCGCTGGATGAGTTGATTGACAGTGTCATTGGCGGCAATGCGCTGAAAATGGACGAGGTTTTTGCTAAACTCACGGAACGCGGCACCAATGTGCAAACTATTTTATTGATGACAACGCGCCAGCTTTCGCAACTCTTGGATCAACGATCAATGATGGAGCGCGAAGGAAAAAGTGCAGGGAGCATGGTTGCCGCCGCGCGTCCTCCTGTTTTTTTCACACGCAAAGCACTGGTGGAGCGGGTGCTCAGCGGCACATCTGTGGCAACGTTATTGCGCTATCTCGAAAAAATACAGGCGGCCGTTTTGGATAGTCGTAAAAATGCCGGTTTGGCCGACGCCATTTGTCACCGCACATTGCTGGCGATTGCTGTCGAACAGAATCGAATTCGAAAATAAGAGTATTAAATCAATAGTTTAGCACGATCAATCGCGCTGTAGCCGCTGACAAATGCTGTCCAATTGTTCTAGCGATTTATAGCGCACCGTCACCACACCACCTTGGCCGCGATGATCGATTTCAACAGACATCCCAGTTTTATCGGACAATAATTTTTCCAAGGCGCGCGTATCAGGATCCTTATCTGTCCGTTTGTTCCCCGTATCTTTAGTCGGCTTTGGATTTAATATTTCTTGGCTCAACGCCTCGGCCTGACGCACGGATAGACCGTCTTTAATGATCCGCTCTGCGAGCACCTCGGGTTGCTCAGCGGTGATCAGCGTGCGGGCATGGCCTGCCGATAACAGTCCGGTTTCAAGCATCTTGCGCACGCTATCGGGCAATTTCAATAAGCGCAAAGAATTGGCAACATGGCTGCGGCTTTTGCCTATCACACCGCCCAAATCAGCTTGCGTATACTGATGATCATCGATCAGTTGCTGATAGCCAAGCGCTTCTTCAACCGGATTAAGATCAGAACGCTGCACATTTTCGACAATTGCAATTTCAAGCGCTTCACGATCATCAACCGCGCGAATGATCACCGGAACTTCGGTCAATCCGGCGCGCTGTGATGCGCGCCAACGACGTTCGCCCGCGATTATTTCATAGCGACCGCTGTTGCCTGGTTCTGGGCGAACAACGATTGGCTGCACAACACCATGCATTTTAATGGATTGCGCCAAGTCTTCGAGTTGTTCTTCGACAAAATCACGACGCGGATTGCGCGGATTGCGCACAATCATCTCGATGGGCACACGGCGATCTGCTGAAATTTGTGCCGCTGTAGCGGGAGAGGTCGGCGCATCCATATCGCCAATCAGCTGAGCAAGACCACGTCCGAGACGTTTGCGAGAGGGATCATCGTTCATAGCAGGTCCTATAAATTCGTTTCGGAGATGAATCGGTTAAGCGGCGCGCAACATTCGCTCACGTTGGATGACTTCTGACGCCAATTGTAAATAGGCCTGACTGCCAGAACACTTCAAATCATACAAGATTGCGGGTTTTCCGTGCGAAGGGGCCTCAGAAATGCGCACATTGCGCGGAATGATCGTGCGATACACCTTATCGCCCATATGCGCGCGCACGTCGTCAACCACCTGATTGGCGAGATTATTGCGCCCATCATACATGGTCATTACGATGCCCTGAATGATCAAGGGCGGATTCAACGACTGACGCACTTGCTCGACGGTTTGCAGCAACTGACTTAACCCTTCGAGCGCGAAAAATTCGCACTGCAACGGCACCAATATCGAATCAGCGGCGGCCATGGCATTCAGCGTCAAAAGATTGAGAGACGGCGGACAATCGATCAACACATAGCTAAAGCCGGCTGTATCACCTTCGCGCAACGCTTTGCGCAGTTTATGGGCGCGATCCGGCATGCCAGCAATTTCCATCTCGACACCGAGCAGATCCAGCGTTGAAGGAACAACAAACAAATTGGGCACAGCCGTCTCGACGGCGGCCTCAGCAACACTGGCCTGCCCGACAATCACATCA
>JBGTAU010000577.1:0-4558 GCA_041749675.1 Rhizobiaceae bacterium
CGCCTGCTCTACGACTTCAGCCAGAGAATGCTTCATCGATTGCGTCGAAACACCAGCGCGGCTCTCTGCTTTTTCAAACGCAGCCACGACTAAGTTTTCAAAGGCACGCAGCGTTTTTTCGATTTCTTCAGAACGGCTGACAAGACCTACCGACAAGCGCTCAAGCGCTTCTTGGCGATCTTCCAATGTATTGGAAAGGCTCGATTGCGCTGCATTCAAAAGGTCAGACGCGGAGGCAAGAACACGACCATGCTCATCAAAGCGGCTGGCAATGGAGGCGACCTCTTTGAGTGTTCCTGAAGACAATTCCGACAGGCGATTGATGTTGGTTTCCATCATGCGCGCAGAAGTCGACATATTGGTCGCTGCCTTGTCGCTGTGTTCGGCCAACGCATTGGTCGCGCCGGTCAATTGCTGATCAACCGCGCCCAAATTCGTTTGTGCCATATCAATCAGCTGACCAAGCTTCGAATTCGATGATGACAGCCGGTCAATGAGATCGGCGACATTTCCAGTCAGATCATCACGCGCTACGCTCATCGCTTCAACGGTTTCAGCCGTTCGGGTTGCGAGCATCTGAACCATTGCGGTATTTTCAGCGCGCAGTTTATCGCCTGCCGCCTTAGTGGCCGCTTCGAGTTGAGCAGCAATATTGCGGCCGTTCTCTGTCAAGCTGGCAACCATTGGCAAGGCTGTTTCGTCCAAAATTCGTACGATCTCTTGCGAACGTGCTTCAAGCAAATTCGACAGTTCTTGGGTTTTGCCATCAATCGACAACGCCGTGCGATCCGCTTCGCTCGAAATCGCCTTGTTCAATGCCGCAATGGATGTTGCGGATGCATTGGCTCGAGCATCCAGTTCAGCTGATACTTGATGAACACGCGCCATGATGCGCTGATCGGCACCATCGAGCGCTGCAATAATTTCGTCCGCTTGCCCTGAAAATGCACGGGCGTTTTCTGTCGAGCGGGCGATCAGACGTTCTTCCGTCTCTGCTATTTTTGCAGCAAGCTTTTCGGCAAAATCAACGCTGTATTTTTCGAGTTGCGCAATGTAGTTCGAAGAATGGCCATCCAAACCCAAATTTGCGCGTAGCGTCTCATCGGCAATCGCCGCAGCCGCGTCGCGGACACGGTCGCGCAGCGTTCCAGCCATAACTGAGGCTGACGATTCCAGCGAGTGGCGCACGGCTTCAACGCCAATTTCCAAGGCACGACGCATTGTCTCAGTGCGCTCTTCAATCGCGCCTGTCTGACTAGACAGCGCCACTTCCACGCGTCCAATTTCTGAATTAATCAGCGTTTCAATTTCATTACGCGTCGCAACAACGCGCTCCAAGTCATTGGCAATATTCGTCGAGATATCCTCGCGCGACTGGGTAAACGTATTGGTCAACGTCAACAGGCGTTCATCCAAAGTATTACGCAATTCCTTTGTGCCATGCTCCATAGATTTACTGATAGTATCGGCATTTTGATCAAAAGTATTCGTAAGCTCTTCGGTTCGTGTTCTAATATTTTGTGACAGAAAATCAGCCCGCTCTTGCAAAGTTGAGCTAAGCTCATCTGTGCGCAGTGATATGATATCCGCTACAGTGCCTACCTTATCGTCCAGCACCGAACGCAATTCATCAGCTCGCATTGAAATTGCGTCGCTTACACTTTGGGTACGCTCCAACAATACTGCATCAAGACGCGTTGTTTGCTCCATCAGAGCCTCAGATACAGTCAAACGAGCTTCATCAATCATGCCAACTTGGCGCTGAGTTCCATCATTGAAGGTTTGTTCCAATTCTAAATTACGCCGCGCCAACTCTTCATTTCCTGAAGCGAACGATGCGGAGATTTCTTTAGTGCGTTCCACCAAAGTTTCATTGAGCATTCTCGCGCGCTGATCGAGCGCTGAGTTGAGGCGCTCTGAACCGGTATCAATCGCCTGTGCGCGGGTTTCAAATTCAGAAATGAGCGAACGGCTGCGCTCACTCAGCGTGCTTTCTAAATCCGCCAATCGCACATCAAATTCGCTGGTCAATGTTTGTGTCGCGCTACCAATCACGGTGAGCATGGTTTCTGCCCTGCCACCCAAGACGGATTCCAGATTGTTCGAGGCATTGCTTAACAGGCCAACCATTGACTGCGTGCGACCATCAATGGTTTCAGAAAGTGTACCAGTCGCGCCGGTTAGCAGCGCAACCATGGACTCTGTGCGGCTATCGATTGTTTCAGAAAGAGTACCCGTGGCGCCAGTCAAAAGCGCAACCATGGATTCTGTACGACCATCCAGTGTCTGTGCCAACGTAGATGACAAAAACTCTGCCTGCTGACCAAGTGCGGCCACGCGGGTATCTAATAGGCTGGCAAATGCGGCGCCAGATGTGGTGATCCGGCTTTCAATCTCATCGGTACGTGAGCCAATAGCATTGTAGATTTGCCCACCGCTCTCGTTAATGCGGTTTACTAAGCTTTCACCAGATTGATTAATCGTCATCGTTAGTTGCGTCGACGCGTTCATAACATTGTCACGAATGATCGAGCTTGCGCTTGTCAGCTCTTCCTTGAGCTGTTCATGCGACCCCGAGATGGATGCGCGAACGCGCTCGGCGTGGCTTACAATCGCCTCGCGTTCGCTGCCCAGTTCGTCAACGAGCGAGCGAATGCGGATTTCATTGTCGGAGTATGCGCGCTCCAGTTCGTGCACTTCGCCATTGACCAGCGTTTCAAGTTCGCTAGCGCGCGCCAAAGTGCGCTCAATGCCTTCACTCATCGCCGCGACTTCACGGCGGACCGCTTGGCCAACCGCCATTACACGGTCTTGCGCCAATGATTCCGGCTCTGAAAGACGATAGGCTACTTCGGTCATTGACTGCGCAACGATACGCAATTCTTGCGCACGGCGTACCATAATTGCGAATGCCCAGAACAGAATGATTGGCAGAAAAGTCAATGCCGCAAATGTTACGCCCGTTGGCGTCAATAGGAAGCGAGGCAGGTTGGTTAGTGTGAAGGCATCGGCACCATAGAAATTATAGCCGATAAGACCACTGGCACCGATCCAAGCTAAGCTCAGTGCACCTGTCCACCAATACAGCGTGTTTGGCATACGCCTGTTCATATCACGAAGCGCAGACGCATAGTTGCGTTGGCCTACATCATTTGCTGGCGTAGGCGGCGTAAACGAGGACGCGGCCTTCACTTCCCGCACTTCAATTTTTGTTGGCTTGATTGTTTCTTGCGTCTTTGGTGGTTGCGCAATCTGAGCAGTTATTGGCGCGGCGACAGATTTCTCAACAATCGGTGCGGTAACGACATCGTCAAACCTTACAGTGTTCGCACCTTCGGAACGCTCCGCAGCCTTTTGAGCCAAAGGTAGATTGATTGGTGCAGCATCCGATTTCGTTTCCGCAAGGTCATCAATGGAAAAATCCATTGAAAACTCGTCCATCGGATCTGCTTCAGCAATGTCAAGCTTAAGTGCCTCTTCCAAAGCAGACTCAACATCTTTGCCCAAACTATTTACGTTGGATTTGCGTGCCATAATATTTTCTACCAATGTTCAAACGTCGCTTCGATCTACCGAAACGGGCGTATTCCCTGTTGCACAATTGTAAACCGACAATGGCTTGATTGAAACCTGCAATCAGCGCAATTGATAAAAGTTTAAGGATAAGGTTAACATCGTTAACGTGCATTAACCAATCCAAGCGGAAAAAGTGCCGCTTTTTCCACGGTTTTCTTAGAGTGTGGAGGCCACCCAGAGCACAATTTCGGAAGCTGCGGTGTCAAAAGCAGCGTCTAAAGCACGTACAAATGCATCAGAGCCATTGCCTGCGGTGACTGAGTTTTTGAAAACTTTGGATGCAATGACCACACCGTTGCGGTCATTTAAGAGTTTAACGAACAGTTCAACTGTGGCGATATCAGCGCCATTTGTCCGCACCTCAAAGGCCCTTATATCGGTAATAATCTGGTGGTCGATGGCAAGCCCTTCACCTGGGCGTCCGACGCCGCCAAAGCGCCCGGAATTCTCAAAAGCTTGAACTAAACGCGCTTGGACAATTTTGGGTAACCGATCGCCCCATTGTGCTCCACCCAGATACTCGATTGCCGATGGGCTGGTGCGAACGACTATGGATTCACTATCTAATGCTTTCAATGCCTGAGGTTCGGCGATAAGAATTTGAACCTTCGAGTTTCTCTTGCCACCGTCGGTCACTGTCGGCACAGCTAGATCATAAGTGTCGAGCGGCGCAGTGCCCCCACCCAAGCCGGCGCAGGCGGCAACAGACAAAGCCGCGCACATTACGCAGATCAGGCGCACCCAAGTTGCAAAGCTTTTGCTAAAAGTGACTATCAAATTCCAGATCAACGCCAAAGTACCTAGCCCTATCAACTCAACTGTTTCTTGTTTTATGTGTCGCAACTGCGCCAAACTGTGTCAACGGCGCTTTCGGTCATTATAACGCGGCACAGTGCCTTGTCCGCCAAAAAGTAGCCTTTGTGGATCTTTCTCCAGATCAGAGATCGCTTGTTCAATCCGTCCAATTGAGCGACGGGTGTCT
>JBGTAU010000578.1:0-4175 GCA_041749675.1 Rhizobiaceae bacterium
CTGGTGAAAGCAGTGCTGGCGTTCTCAACGGAGAGATTCACTTCACGGCAGACGAATTTCAGCGATGTGTTGCGCATCAAAGCGCCCGGCAACATGCCTGCTTCCAGCAAAATCTGGAACCCATTGCACACGCCGATGACCTTCACGCCCTTATCAGCTGCGGCTTTTACGGCCCGCATCACCGGCGAGCGCGCAGCAATCGCGCCGCAGCGCAGATAGTCGCCGTAAGAAAAGCCGCCAGGGATCACAATAAGGTCTACGTCTGGGACAGAAGTATCAGTTTGCCAAACAGTCTGAGGCGCTTTGCCGCCAATTTTGGTCAAAGCCGCAATCATATCGCGGTCACGGTTGAGGCCCGGCAGGAGGACTACGGCTGATTTCATGGAATGGATTCCCGAAAAGTGTTCGTCGTGTCCGTGCCGTAAAGGCCAAGGCGGCAAGGGTCAAGCAAGAATGGTGGCGAGCGGAACATTTCCCCGTATCAATGCGCAGTCGCGTTGACATTTCAACACTTCAGTAAACATGCACTTGTTAAAGGTTGTGCAACCATAAGTAAAATTCAGATCTACCAGTTGAGGTACTCTTAATACGTGCCGCGCTAGTCAATGTCCCGCATTAAGGGGATATGGGAATGTCGGCACCAACTGCAGAAGATAGAAAGTACATAAGTGGGCTTGGAAAAATCATATTTGGTTTAACTGCCATGCTTTATCTCGGTATCTACCTTTTTCTCGGCTATTTTAGCGGCGATCAACTGCGATCATTCGGCAGTGCGTTAAAAATCAAGGCTGATTTGGGCCTCTGTTCCGACGTGTTCGCGCGTCTGGTGATTACGCATGTGCTCTGCACCTTTTTAGCATTTGTGACAGGTAGTTTGTTGTTGCTGGCAACACTTTTGGATATATTTACTTACAAGCGCTCGTTTGCAGTGTATCGTAAGAGCATATTCGCTAACAGTATGATGTTGTTGCTTGTCCCTTTGCCGTGGGTTTTTGGCAATGTGTTCATCGCAAAACGATTTGATCTTTTCGAAGCGTGCTTAATCAGCAAGTCTGCCCTGCCGATCAGTGTCTATTTTGGTTTATTCCTCGGGTTCTTTGCGACGATGGTGGCAACAGGCTTGCCAATGATCGCTCAGTATTTCGTGCAAAACAACATTGATCCTGCGGCTTTGTCCAATGATCCAGAAATGCGGGCAAGGCAATTGGCAGCTCGTTCAATGTTTGGCTATAAAGAACCCGATGTTGCTAAAAAACATCAAGCCAAGCGCCGCTCCGCATTCTCATTTTATCGGTTTCTTGCAGCGATTGCAGTTTTCTTTAGCTTTATGACTTTGCTGGTCCCTGCGGCCCGTGTCTATCACGGGTTTTCTTGGACGCCGGTTCAAGCCACGATTTTGTCGATGGGCGAAAAGTGCGTTTTTGAATATCGCGAAATTCTTAAAAGGTCGGCGAACGGCTCTGTCAAAAAGGCCGGACCTTTGCAACACACCGACGTTTTTGATTGCACAGCAGGCAAGACATTGGCAGCCAACAATCCAAATTTCGAATTCAAGTCTGAAAGCCGCCCACACAGCCAGCTTCACTATTTCTACGGCACCCGTGAAATCACTGTATTCGTCAATAGCATTTCGATTACTCCAGATGTCAAACCTGCTGGCTCTATTATCAGCATCGTGGCCAATCCGGATGATCCGACGAGGGTTGACCGTTTGTTTCATCAGCGTGATTGGAAGCACACCGCACAGGGTCTTTTCAGTCTACTTGTTGCTGCTTTCTTTGAATGGCTTCATGCGCGATCACGACGCACTGCTGCGCCGGTCACTGGACCGATCACGGGAGGGCGACGGACAAATGTGTTTCCAGCCACTCAAATTGCTCCCCAGTTGATGGCGCGACCGTTTTTCGAAGGCAACCGATTTGTTGTAGTGCTCAAACTGATGCCCTTCCTGCTTCTGTCTGTCTTTCTTTTCTTAGAGGCAAGGGTAGCAATTCATACTTTGGATTGGACAAAAGCTGTCGCACAAGTTGTTGCAGTTGAGGTCAAATGTGAGTTGTCAACAAAGATTAGCCGTCGGCGAACTGCTCAACATCTAATGCCTTGCAGCGACAGCGAAAAATTTCGTAAAATTAACTCCAACTATAATTGGAAATTGTCGCGCGTGGAATTTATCACGCTTCAATATACGCATGGCGATAAAGCTATTTTAACTGAAATCCCATTAAACAGAATCGCAAACAAGACACTTGCGCTCGGTGATCGTATTGACATTGTTGCTTCGCCGAAGGACCCCAAGTTCGTCGATAGGTTATTTGTACTCAAAGACCTATGGAATAGCCTGATGATATCATTGGCACTTGTTTTGCTGGCTATTCTGTACTGGCGTTATCATCGACCGCAAATGGTGTAGGCACACAAACGCGGGCGCGTGACAATCAAACGTCTGTCACCAACTTTGCCGCCTTTAAGCCCGAAATGTACGCTCCATGAACCGTGCTGAAATATGCCGTGCAAGCTTCACCTGCGAAATAAAGGCTTGCGCTTTCCTTGCCGCCTAGGGACTCGAAATCAGCCGGTTCGGCGTTGACTGCCGGAAACGAATAGCTGCCACGCGTGTATTCGTCCGCCAGCCAGCGTGACATGCGAAAATTGGTCGCGTGTAATGTGTCGTCATTGGCGGCAGCGCGGACATTGGCGAGCAGCCAGTCGCGGTTTTCGCCGTCTGATGCGGCGATGGCGTTGCGGGCATCGTCGCCGCCGCAATAGGCGAGCACCGCGGGTTTTCCTGCTATGTCTGATAGATTGATCAGGTTGATCCAAGGGCGGTCGCTGACGAGCGAAACGTTGAGCGCGCCCAAATCAAACGGCTTATCCAAGACAAGAAATGCTTTTTCAAACGCGCTAAAGCCTAAGCGGGAAACGACCTCGCTTCTGCTTTGCGAAAGCGCCGGTTCGAACTTGATGGCGTTCGCTTTTAAAACACCAAGCGGAACCGTGACGATGACGGCATCGAAGGAACTCTTGCCCTTGGCGGTCACCACTTCAGCGCCGTTATCCGCATGGCTGACAGCAAACACCGGATCGCTGAGTTGGATATTCAAGCCATCTGCAAGATGGCTGATGACGTGGTCATATCCATTCGTGACCAACATATCTTCGCCGTCAAATTCCTCCCCAAAAAGATAGGCGGCAGCAGAAATTTCGTCGTCGTCCGCCCCATAGTCGCCTGACAGCTCGCGGCGCAGGACCGCCGCACTGATTTCGGCCGATTTAGCCTTCAACTTTCCATAGGTTTTGTCCCGTGCCAGAATTTCGGCCACCGACTGGCCGATGTTATCTTCATCTGCTGCCTCATCAATGGCGCGGGCCAGCGCATCAGAGATTTTTGTCGACGTATCATCATTCGCGCTGGACAATGTTTTGCCTTTGCTATCGACAATTTTCCAATCATCAAAGTCATACGCAAATGAGGAGATGCCTGACTTCTTGGCTAAACCCATCAGCGGGTTGCCTTTGTCACCGTGGACCCAGTTTGCACCAACTTCGATTGGAAATCCAAATTCGCGGGACGTCAAGATTCGCCCTCCGATGCGGTCCCTGGCTTCAAAGACGGTCACTATATGGCCCGCGTCAACAAGCTGCCGTGCGGCGGCGAGGCCTGCAATGCCAGCGCCGATGATCGCGATGTTCTTTGGGGTTTCAGCTACTGCTTTCGTTACGGCGCTGGCCGTCAAACCAACCAATACACTGCGCCTTGTCATTAATGCCATCGTTGCCCACCCACTTATTTCGACGCAATTTGCGTGAAAATATCTGTGGCTTTGGAAGTTTGCAAGTACGGACGCGAGGTTATTGCGGATGCTCGAACTTGGCTTGTGCCTCGGCAAGTTCGCGCAATTCGAGACGGTTTTCAATGCGGTCGAGTTGCTCGTCGTGGCGCGCGAGTTTGGAGTAGATTTTGAGGATATCGCCGCCGATCGTATGAATGGCGCCGCGCAGGCTTACAAGCTCCGAGCGCACCTCGCCAAGGGCCAAATCCAACTTGTCGAAGCGCTGGTGCATTTTTTTCATAGCTTCAAACATCAACTCATTTGTGATGTTAGTCATAGAAACTCTCCACAACCTCAAGTGATTGCTACAGCGTAGTCCTCAATCACCGTATTGGCAAGCAGCTT
>JBGTAU010000579.1:0-3060 GCA_041749675.1 Rhizobiaceae bacterium
AAATGTAGCCATGTTCAAACTTGGCATAATATTGCATCATCTCAACGAGCCGTTCCCAAGTACGTGCGGCCAATTCATCGGCGGTTAACTCACCGTCATTGACCTTCGTTGCCAAGATAGGAGTCGGCTTTACAGTACCATCCGATTTCAATTGAACATAAAGAAGTTCATTGGACGAGACTGATTGTCCATTGAAAAACCCACCAAACGACAGCAGCGCCGCTTCAAGTGGTAGCTGGGGTTCGACGTGTTTCAACACCTGCGTTACACTCGGAACCGAACCAGTTTTATAGTCAATAATATCGGCTTTGCCATCACGCAAAATGTCGATCCGGTCAGCCCGCCCGCTTAAAGTGACACCGCTTTGTGCAATCGCAATTTTGGTGGAATTCAATTCAACATGGGAGGCCGCAACATCGGGTGTGCGTGCGGTTTCATAAGCAATGAATTGATCAACCATCCGCTCAAAGCGCCGCCACCACAGCGCATAGGTGTCATCCGGCAAATTTTCCTCATCAAAAAACTGTCTGCCAATTGCTTTTAGTTCTTGCGCAGTGCCAGGCGCTGTTTGCCGCGTGCGCACAAATTCCTCAACGATATGATGAAATAAGTCCCCGCGCTCTTTCGCATCCGGCTCGCGCAGCAATGGTTCTAATGGATCAAGTCCAAGAATGCGCTTGGCATGAATGGAATACGGATCGCGCCGCAGTTTCGCGATCTCTGTGACACTAAAGTGCTTGGGGCGCAAATGCAGCGCTGGCATCGGGCAAGGACGCGGTTCCGATGTTTGTGGCAATCCAAGATCAAGCTTCCGCCCCCAATGCAAATAATGCGCCGCACGCTGTTGCATGCCCTCCACTTGAGTTTTCCCCAGCACCGCATGCAAGCGTTGCAGCCAGCGTGATGGCACAGAAGGCGCACCTTCCAAACGCGCCGCACGCGAAAGAATAACGCGCTTGGTTCCAATCAACATTTGAAAATCATGCGCCGCTAAACCCACACGGCGCTCGGGCGGTTCAAGCTGAATACCGGCCTTCATCCCGCGCGATAACAGCGGATCATCAGCAGCGCGAGCTGGCCAAGTTTTTTCATTCAGGCCGCCCAGTACAATCGTCTGCACATGTTGCAGCCGCGCCTCCAGCGCACCCCAAATATGCACACGCGGATCAGAACCACCACGCGGCTTGACCATCTGACCAGAGATCATCGCCTTGTAAATCGAAGGCCATTCATGCGGCTTGAAGGAAAAGTCCGCGTTCGTCATCAAGAGCGCGCGTAATTGTGTAACCATCGCTTCGCCAGCATCACCCGCGTATAGTTTTGCCAAGCCGCCGCTCTCATCACGGCCAATTGCTTCCAAGGCCGCAACGCTGATTTCGCACGCTTGGCGTACCGTGATGGGTTGCTCTGACGCTGCCAATTTCATCAGCGGGTCAATGGCGCTCGCCAATGCCAACGCCACATCAACCGCGCCCTCCACATTTTCAAGCGTCAGTTGCCTTTTGAAATAAGCAGGCGTGTGCTCGCGGGTTTGGTCAACCTTTATGGATTTCAATTGTTCAAGGACGGCCCCTAATTCCAGCGCTGCAACGCCGCCGCGCAGCGCGATTAATTCAAGCACTTCCGCGCTTCGACGAGTCTTTTTACGTTCATTGCCAAGCGATGCCAGTGGATGTTTAAGCAGTGATAGTAGACTAACCGGGTCGGTCGGTTGAAACACCACCTCTAACATTAAACGAAACAATGCGGCAGGTGCCGATTGATCCAGTGGCGTGCCACCAGAATCATCCGCTGTAATCCCGAAGCGCTCAAGCTCTGCACTCACGCGCCGCGCCAACGCACGGTCTGTCGTCACAAGTGCTGCGGGAATTGCATCATTTTGAACGGCCTCGCGTAAAGCCACCGCAATCGCAATGGCTTCTTGCGCTTCATTTGCGCCAACAATTTCGCTGACATTGGAAAATCCTAAATCAACGTTCAACGTTTGCGCTTGGCTCCATTTGTGCGTGGTTTCCGCAGGCAACAATGCTGCAGAAATCAAGCGATTGCGCGTTGAAATTTCATCGTCAACAGAGGCCAATTCGCGAACGTCATCGCGGATCAAACCAAAGCGCTGTAATAATTTTTTCAAGCCAAATTGCGGATGCCCAAACACTGAAGGCGTCTGCTTATCTTGGGCTAGCGCGTCCCAGGTTTCCGCATCCATGTGTTTGTCAAGCCCAGGCATCACCACAGCGCCTTGGGGCAGACTGGCAATCACTTGCAACAACGCTGCGGTTGCTGGAACGGACCCCGTCGAGCCCGCGGCAATGATGGGACCGCGCGCGCCATCGCGCTTCAGGCGCTCGGTCTCGCTTTGAATGATGGCATTGCGAAATGTCACTGGATCAGACAATTGGTTGTCGGCCAAATACTGCGGCCATTGCTTGGAAACGATGCCCAAGAACTCCAGCGTTAATTGCCACCAGCCCGCAAGTTCATCCGGCACCAATTGATCAAGCGCGGTCCAATCGCCATTTTCACGTGCCACCTCGTCCATCAAATCTGCTAAATTGCGCGCAAGCCAAACCGCATCTGCCGGTGTTGAGGGAAGCACCAAAGGGTCTGTTCCAAATAAATCTCGCGTGGCAGCCGAGAGGTGTTGCGCCCAGTATTGCACCAACCTTGCAAGTTCTAATATCCGCTCTTCCGGTTGAATAGCGGGGTCTTGCGTCAAAGAAGCAGCGCTGGCTTCGTCAAAAAATCCAGCATCATCCTCAAATTCACCAAGCGGTCTTATGGTGGGTAAAATAGCAGCTTTGGAAGCGCTGCGTTCGGCAAATTCTGAGCGCAGTGCCCGCGCAGCGCGGCGGGTTGGCACATAAATAGTTACATCTGCCAAACACAGCGGATCACCATTGTCCGCAAATCCTTCGATCAAACGTCCATCACACAAGGCATCGGCAAGGGTTTTCAAAAACGCCGCACCGGGCGCGATGGTGAAAACTCTTGGGGCGGTGTGATGTGTCATGGCCGTTTCAAATGCGCCTTGACCACAGCTTCCGCCGGCGCAATAGCATC
>JBGTAU010000580.1:0-5446 GCA_041749675.1 Rhizobiaceae bacterium
ATGTTTCAACCACAGTGGCAATCGCCACTTCCTTGCCCTTTTTCATCAGCTTTTCTGCTATAAACAACGGATCGAGTTTTTCACTGCGACTGGCCATATTAAACTCCCCTAATCTTGAACATGCTTGAGCATGTCAAGGTAACGACGCGGATCGGTCGCGCGATCATTTTGCACACCAAGCGCTCGACACAAATCCGATAACGCGTTGAGATTATGCACCGCACGAAATTCGTCAACATGTGGCAGCATGGCTTTAATGCCACGTGCACGCGCTTCAAACCCATCAAACCGTAGCAACGGATTGAGCCAGATCAAGCGGCGGCAGCTTTTGTGCAAGCGCTCGCACTCAATGGCCAATGCGCCCACCTCTTCGCGCTCTAATCCATCTGTGATAAGCAGCACAATCGCGCCCTGCCCTAGAACGCGACGCGACCAGAGGCGATTGAAAGTTCCAAGCGCCTCGCCGATACGCGTACCACCCGACCAGTCTTTCACCAGCGAGGAGCAAAGCGCCAACGCCTCATCCGGATCGCGATGGCGCATTTGGCGTGTAATGTTTGTCAGCCGCGTGCCGAATAGGAACGTATGGACTTGGTTGCGGTCTTCAGTCATCGCATGGAGGAAATGTAAGAAGAGGCGTGAATATTGGCTCATTGAACCCGAGATATCCGCTAATATGACTAGCGGCGGGTGGACCGAGCGGTGTTCGCGAAAGCGCGGCAAAACCAAGTCACCACCGGTGCGCATAGCATTGCGCATCATGGCGCGTGCATCAATTTTGGAGCCATGTTGGTAGGCGCGATAACGGCGCGTTTTAACCTGATCAAACGGTAGTTTCAGTCGTGCGATCTCAATCTTTGCCAAACGGATTTCTTCGGCGTTCATTTGCGCAAAATCTTTTGCGCGCAATATTTCCTTGCCCGAAAGCGAGAAGCGCGCATCCACTTCAATCTCTGGATTATCAACTGTCTTGCGCTTTTGATGGCCCTCAAACATGGCTTGACTGACGCGTGTCTCGCCCGCCTTTGGCTTTTCCTTTTGCCGCCCCTCCATTTGAACCGGCGAAAACATCGCAATCAGTTTTTCAACAAGCTCGCGTGATTTCCAGTACAGTCGAAAAGCCTCATCAAAAACCGCGCGGTCTTCGTGCCGCTTGACGAAGACGGCATGCAGCGTCCAGTAAAAGTCGTCGCGCGAGCCAATGCCGGTGGCCAAGATTGCCTCAATGGCATCACGCACGGATGCGGGACCGACTCGCATGCCAGCCTTTCGTAAGGTGCGCCCGAAGTAGATGATGTTATCAGCTATGCGGCCGTCTGGAGGGGGGACTGTCATTGTCGCACACCATTTTGCAACACAAGTAATTCTGTTCCCCTCACCTGCCTGTCGGCATCTTCTCTCCACGGAAGACGCGGGGAGAAGACAGATAATCGCCGAAGTTTCGAGGTTAGCCATCTTCTCCCCGTTTCTCCAACGGGGAGAAGATGCCGACAGGCAGATGAGGGGGGAGACACATGCACGTTAGAAAATCCTGTTTGCTGGAAAAAAACGAAGATCGAACGCCTCTGATCTTTCTACCAACTGGCCTTCAATGGCAGCGAGAATAGTTTCCAAAACAGGCTCTATTTCTGCAAACATATCCACATTCCAAAATCTCAGCACCGACCAACCCTCCCCGACCATAAAATTGTTGCGTCTAATGTCATATTCACATTCGGCATGCTGAGAGCCATCGACTTCAATGACCAACTTATGCTCTCGGCACGCCACATCAGCAAAGTAGTTGCCGATAGGGAATTGCCTGACAAATTTGTAGCCATTTAACCGTCGATTGCGCAGTTCCTTCCAGAGTTTGTACTCAGCATCATTATCTACTTGGCGAAGTTCGCGGGCGCGTTTGGTTTTTATTGTGACAGTCGTCATGTTCAGCGCGAAGCCCCCCTCATCTGCCTGTCGGCATCTTCTCCCCACGGAAGACGCGGGGAGAAGACGGCTAATTCCCAACTTACACCGCCGCCATCTCTTGCTTCACTTCCTTCAATATCTTCGCCCCCTCGCCCTGACTGATGCGGGCAATGTCGTCTTGGTATTTTAAGAAAACGCCGATGGTGTCGGATACAGTTTCCGGATCGAGCGCCAGCTTATCAAGTTCAGTGAGTGCGCTGGCCCAATCGATGGTCTCAGCAACACCGGGTGACTTGAACAAATCGATTTGACGTAATTTTTGAACGTAGTGCACCACCTCTTCAGACAGGCGCTGATTGGCTTGCGGTACTTTGCGGCGGATGATTTCCAGTTCGCGGGCCGCGCTTGGATAATCAACCCAATGATACAAACACCGGCGTTTGAGTGCATCGTGAATTTCACGTGTGCGGTTTGTCGTGATGATCACGATCGGTGGCTCTTCAGCTTTTATAGTGCCAAGTTCCGGAACAGTGACTTGATAATCCGAAAGCACTTCGAGCAAAAACGCTTCAAAGGCTTGGTCAGTACGGTCCAATTCGTCGATCAAGAAGATTGGCGCTTTGCCGGGTTTGCCGGACAGCGCTTCGAGGACTGGACGGCGGATCAGGTATTTTTCGGAAAATATATTCTTCTCAATCGCATCGCGATTCTTTTCACCAACCGCCTCGCCCATGCGGATTTCAATCATTTGCGCGGCATAATTCCACTCATAAACCGCTGACGAAACATCAAGGCCTTCGTAACATTGCAAGCGAATGAGCGGTCGATCAAGTGTTTGCGACAAAACCTTGGCAATCTCAGTTTTGCCAACGCCGGACTCACCTTCCAAAAACAAAGGCCGTTTCATGCGTAGCGCCAGAAACAATACAGTCGCCAACGCCCGATCCGCAACGTAACCACCGCGCTCAAGCAATGCGAGCGTTTCATCAATGGATTGAGGCAGAGCAATATGTGCGGTCATGTCTTATGCTGCCTCCCAGCGCGTTAAATTGTATGATAGCCGCGGTGATGATACACAAGCGGGGACAGATCGTCTCTTGTACGAATGGCCATGACTTCACCAATCAAAATGCGGTGGGTCGCCACATCTTTCGCCTCAACAATGCGGCACTCAAAGGATGCCAAAGCGTCAGCCAACACCGGCGCGCCCGTGTGATGTGATTCCCACGCAGCAATGGCGAAACGCTCATCTTGGGTTAAATGGTCCTTGCCAGAAAAAGCCACAGCAAGCGGCTGATGCGCAGCACCCAAAGTATTGAGCACAAACACCCCATTTTCATCAAACAGCATGTTTTGCGCATTGTTGCGATTGAGGCAAACCAACAAGGTCGGCGGGCTATCTGAAACCGAACAAGCGGCAGATACGGTCACACCGCGCCGACCTGCAGCACCATCAGTGGTGACAACATGAACCGCAGCAGCAAACCGGCTCATCGCATCGCGATAGTGGGTCGCATCAAGAGTATTTAAATTTAACAAGCCAGACTTCCAATTCTTGCACGGCGATCTCTAAACTGTCCGGCGGGGTCACGAAAACAAATTCAATTTTTCAAAATCTCTATAGACCGAACAAACAGGCAAAGCGAGACGTTGCCCAAAGGGTCTATTAGTGCATATGGTACAAGGATGTTGAATAGAAAAGCCCTTTGGCAAACACTTTTGCTGGTTTTCGTTTTTGCTTCGGCGGTGCAAAAGGTCGAGGCAGAGGAAATTGGTTTCGTTGCACCCCTGACTGGCACTTTCGCGCCATTGGGAAAACAAATGTTGACCGGCGCACGGGCGGGCGCGCAACGGGCCAACGCGGACCTATTCACACAAGATGACACTTGCACGCCGGAAGGCGGGACGGCAGCGGCGAACGCCCTGGTGGCGCAAAAGGTTTCGATCGTGGTTGGCTTCACGTGTTTTGAAAGTTTGAACGCTGCTCTGCCGATCTTAACCGAGGCTGGCATAGTGACTATCACCACGGGCGTGCGTGCCGATGTGCTGACTGATGCCAAAGCAAAGACCGCGCATTTATTGTACCGCCTTAGCCCGCGCGAAGATATGGAGGTGAAGGCTCTCATCGCTGCGCTTAAAGAGCGCTGGCGCAATGAGAACTTTGCAATCATTGATGATGGCACGGTGCTGGCACGCAACACGGCTGAAGAATTGCGATTTGCATTGACAGAAAATGGCCTCAAGCCGGTATTCACCGACACCTTTCGGCCCGGCCTTGAAAATCAAGCGGCACTGGTGCGGCGCTTGCAAAAAGCAGGTGCCACCCATGTCTTCGTAGGCGGTGATATTGAAGATGCGCTGGTTATTTCGAAAGCTGCCAAGGGCGCGATGGAAATTGCAATCGGCGAGTCGGCCAATCCTGAAGGCAGCACGGATGGCTCGGGCGCACTCTTAAGTGTGACGCTGCCAAACTATCGAATGCAAGCTCAAGTCGCACCCGCCTCGGTAGCTTTGCAAAACATGGGGCTAGAGCCCGACAACTATGCACTCACAAGCTTTGCTGCCATCGAAATCGCTGTGGATGCCTTGAGCAAGAAACCGGATATGATAGCGCATTTGAACACGGCCACTTTTTCTACAGCGCTGGGTGACATACAGTTTGATGAAAAAGGCGATTTGAAAATAAATCCGTTTGCGCTTGCAATATTAAAGAACGGGTCATTCAACGCTGCTATTTCTTCATCACAATGACCAACACAATCCACCTCGACCATACGCCGAAAAGCAGTGCACGACTGCTGTCACTAAGCCTTGGCTGGGCGGCGGCAATGATGGCAAGTGCGGGGCTTAATCTTTTTCTGCTCAACCGCGCTCCGGATAAGAATACGCAGTTGCTCGTGTTGTTCTTCGGCCTGGGTGGATTAATCGCTTTCCCGCTCACAGCCTATTTGATGCGATGGATGCCATTAAACTGGCGGACAGGGCAAAGATTTGCGTGCGCATTTATTGTTCTGTTGGTCACCACACTGGGTTTGACATCATTCATTTTCGCACTGCAGTTCCGCGTTTATTTTGCGCAGTGGCACGATAATGAATATTCGATACGGCTTGTATTTGAAACTGTGTTTACAATTTTATCCGCCGTCTACCAGTTCCTAGTGCTCGCGCTGCGGCTTTATTTGCCACTCGGTTTGGTAGCATTGTTGGGGGCAAGCTGGACTTTTGCGACAAAGCGCGTTTGAATTTTTGAGATG
The DNA here is from genome assembly GCA_041749675.1 of Rhizobiaceae bacterium. Lineage (GTDB taxonomy): Bacteria > Pseudomonadota > Alphaproteobacteria > Rhizobiales > Rhizobiaceae > JANMEX01. The sequence continues at coordinate 5,160 of JBGTAU010000580.1, forward strand.
GTCTGTTAAAGCGCCTCCAACAGTTGAGACAGACACGGAGAACGCCCCATGATCCCGCGCTATTCCCGCCCGGAAATGGTGACCATTTGGTCGCCGGAAACTCGCTTTCGGATCTGGTTTGAAATCGAAGCGCATGCGTGTGATGCGCTGGCGGAACTTGGCGTCATCCCAAAATCCGCTGCTAAAAACATCTGGGCCAAAGGCGGCGCGGCTGAATTCAGCGTTGCCAAGATTGACGAAATTGAAGCCGTCACCAAGCATGACGTGATCGCATTTCTCACGCATCT
>JBGTAU010000581.1:0-10652 GCA_041749675.1 Rhizobiaceae bacterium
TCAGCACCTTTTTTGACTCTGAAAACTGGAGCTTAGGCGAGTTTTTTGACTCAAACTGGCAAGTCGTTGAAGGCCCACAGGGCGACTGGACAGAGCCCGGCCACCACTTCGAATGGGCCTCGCTTTTGGTTGCTTACGCGACCGCCACAGGCCGCAAAGAATTCAACGCCTATGCCCGCAAACTCTATTCCAGCGCCATCGCCAATGGCCTCAATCGCGCCACGGGCTTGGCTTATGACGCAGTGAGTAAAACCGGCATACCACTCTTGCGCACCTCGCGCTCTTGGCCACAAGCCGAAGCCCTCAAAGCCGCCATGGCGCTGGACCGCACCGGCGGCCCAGACATGAAACCCGAAATCGAAGCCCGCGCCGGCCGCCTGTTCCGCTGGCATATTGAGCCAGCCCCTGAAGGCCTATGGGTCGATATGTTAGACGAAAAGGGGCGGACCAAATCCACAGACGTTCCGGCCTCGATATTCTATCACTTGGTGTTTGCGCTGACGGAGTATTTGACTGTGAATGGCACGCAGCACCCTTAAAACCGCATTTGACCAAGCATTTTGGCGGTAGTTTTCTCGTACACATCAAGACTTCAATAGGCAGTGTGACGACATTCGAACGTGCTTGAAATATTTGGTGTTTCTCTCATATTTCGCAAAACACTTTCATAAGACGGTTGATAATGGTGAAAATCTGGTCAACATTAAAGAACAACCTTGTCAGCTTAATAGGCCTAAGCTTAATTGCCACAGGTGGCGAGCATGAAGTCTAACGCCCCGAATGTTTTGATAGTCGGAGCTGGGCCTGTCGGCCTGACAGCGGCACTGGAACTGGCGCGGCGTGGTATTCCTGCGCGCATCATCGACAACAATGCGATGTCCCCGCTGAACGAAAGCCGAGCGTTAGCGGTCAATCAGCGTACGATGGACCTGCTTGCGCCAAGCGGGGTGGCAAATTTGATTGACGGCGAGGCGATCATACTGCAGCAAATGCAAGTCTTTTCCGGTGAGAAACACATATTGACAATTGAAATGGGAGAAGACGCGCCAAACGAAACTTTCCTGCGCTCGTTGCCGCAAGGACGTACCGAGCGGATATTGGCAGGGCGGCTCTCTGAGCTTGGCATAACGCCGGAATGGGGCGTGGCGTTCGAAGGATTTGTCGCACCAAAAGGTACAAAACCTGTTGCAAAGTTGAAGGGGCACAACGGTTTTGAGCAGTTTGAAGCCGATATTGTGATAGGTGCGGATGGCTCGCATTCACTTGTGCGCAAATCGCTGGGACTCGATTTTTCTGGTGAGAGCTTTCCTGAAACTTTTTTCCTCGCGGACATTGTTTATGACCGAGACATTGAGCGCGATTATGCGCAAGCGCGTTTTCAGAATCCCGGCGTTATCGCTTGCATTCCCGTCAACAAGCGCACCCTGCGCTATATTTCGACGCTCGAAGATTTCAAATCCAGAATCCAGCACCCGGCAAAGGTTGTTGATGTAATTTGGGAGTCCGATTTCAAGGCCGTTTTTCGACATGTTTCTTCAATGCAGCACGGAGCTGTGTTCCTCGCCGGTGACGCGGCCCATATCCATTCACCGGTTGGCGGGCGCGGCATGAATTTGGGCATTGAGGACGCATGCTGGCTGGCGTGGCTAATAAGTGAAGGTCGGCAGATCGAGTATAGCGATCTTCGTATGGGGGCAGTGAAGCATGTCTTGGCGCAAACCAAGGCGAACACACAGGCGATCCTTCTCAAAAATCCAATGGCGGTCTGGCTGCGAAATGCATTTGCGCCGCTAGCGTTTAAAGTTCCGTTCGTGCGCCGCACAGTTATAAAAGGCGTCAGGGGCCTCGATACACCTGCCGCGCCATGGCTAGCGCGCGCAACAATCACCGATCACTCATCTCCCACCGCGGATTAATCCAAGGCTCCAAGTTCGAACGCGGCAATGGCACTTTACCCAAAATATGATCCGCCGCTTTTTCCCCCGTCATGATAGATGGCGCGTTCAAATTGCCGTTGGTTACGCGCGGGAAAATCGAACTGTCAGCCACCCGCAGACCTTCAACCCCAATCACTCGCGTCTCTGGATCAACCACCGCAAAGCGATCATCAGCCGCCCCCATCCGGCACGAGCCGCAAGGGTGATAAGCGCTTTCTACATGTTGGCGTAAAAAGTCGTTGAGTTCATCATCGCTTTGCACATGACGACCCGGTTGGATTTCATCGCCGCGATAGGGATCAAATGCTTTCTGCCCAAAAATTTGCCGCGTCAGCCGCACCGCATGGCGAAAATCGCGCCAGTCGTCTTCATGGCTCATGTAGTTGAAAAGTATGTTCGGAGCATCATTGGGATCACTCGAACGCAACGTAATCGCCCCGCGAGACTTGGATCGCATCGGCCCTACATGCGCCTGAAACCCATGGCTCTTCGCCGCCGCTTTGCCGTCGTAGCGAATGGCCACTGGAATAAAATGGTACTGAATATCTGGATAGTCCACCCCTGCTGCTGAGCGCACAAAAGCACAGGCTTCAAAGTGGTTGGTGGTGCCCATGCCGGTCTTGGTGAACAGCCACTGCGCGCCAATGGCTCCCTTCGAAATCCAGTTCAAGTGCGAATAAAGCGTGATCGGCTGAATGCATTTTTGTTGAATATAAACTTCCAAATGGTCCTGCAAATTCTTGCCAACCCCGGGCCGATCCGCCACCACATCAATGCCCAGAGCCTTGAGTTCATCAGCTGGTCCGATACCTGAAAGCAGCAGCAATTTCGGCGAATTGATAGACGATGCGGCAAGGATCACTTCACGTCGTGCTTTAACGACTTGAATCTGTCCGTGAGCTTCAATTTCAACACCAGTAGCACGTTGATTCTCAATGACGACTTTGCGTGCAAAGCCATTGATAACATGAACATTTCCGCGTTTTAACGCAGGCCTCAAATAGGCCTTGGCCGCCGACCATCGCTCCCCATTGTGTGTGGTTTGCTCCATCGCGGCGAAGCCTTCTTGCTTCAAGCCATTATAGTCACCGGTCGTTTCAAAGCCTGCCTGTTTGCCCGCTTCAACGAACGCGCCATACAGTGGATTTTTCATGGGGCCACGCCGCACGTGCAGTGGGCCTGTTCGACCGCGCACGCCGTCTTCGCCGCCCTCAACATTCTCCATCCGTTGGAAGTATGGGAGCACGTCTGCATAGCCCCAACCGCTCGCGCCTTGCTCAGACCAATGGTCAAAATCCCGCGCGTGGCCGCGCACATAAACCATGCCATTGATCGATGACGATCCTCCAATAACCTTACCGCGCGGCGTCGCCAGTTTGCGCCCACCAAGATGCGGCTCGGCTTCGGTCTCGAAGCCCCAATTATAGCGTTGCATACTCATCGGAATTGACAGCGCCGCTGGCATTTGAATGAACGGCCCAAAATCGGTTCCACCAAATTCAATCACCGCAACTGTGTACTTGCCATCCTCTGACAAACGATACGCCAGTGCTGATCCGGCCGAGCCAGAACCCACAATCACATAGTCTGCTTCGTGTGCGGTTGGCAGCGTTGAAAAATGTTTACCCGATGTCATTTATTCGCCCCTCGGAAAGCGCTTGCTCTCTTCCAAAATATTCAAATCCATATGGTTGCGCATGTAGCGCTCCGATGCTTTTTGCAGCGGCTGGTAATCCCACGGGAAATAAGCGCCATTGCGCAGCGCCTCGTAAACCACCCAGCGCCGCGCTTGGCTTTCGCGGATTGCACTGTCCAGCGCCTTCATGTCCCAGCGCGCCCGCACACGGTCCATCCACTGCGCCACCTGCGCCGCGTTAGCTGGATCAGCCGCCAAATTATTCAATTCCTGCGGATCATCTTTGAGGTTGAACAGCATCGGCGGATCAAGTTCGCAGTGGCTGAATTTCCAGTCGCCCTCGCGGATACAAACCAGCGGCGCTTGGCTGCCTTCCGCTGTATATTCCATCAAGACGGGTGCTGTTCGCGCCGCGCCTGTCATCAGCGGCACCAAGCTCTCGCCGTCTGTCCATGGCATAATTTCCGCAATATCGATCCCAGCCAGATCCGCCAACGTCGGATTAATATCCAGCGTCGAAACTGGCGCCTTCACCAATCGCGGCTCAATACCATTGCCACCAATCATGAGCGGTACACGGGCTGAACCTTCAAAGAAATTCATCTTAAACCAAAGCCCGCGCTCGCCCAGCATATCGCCGTGATCGGACGTAAACACAATGATCGTATCATCCAACATCCGCGTCGCGCGCAGCGTTTCGAGCAGTTCGCCAACCTTGTCATCAATATAAGAAATGTTGGCGAAATAACCCTGACGCGCGCGGCGTATGTGCTCGGGCGTAATGTCAAACTTGTCGTTGTCACACGCATCAATCAGCCGTTTGGAATGCGGGTCTTGGGTTTCATATCCAAGATCGCCGATGCTCGGCTCTAGTTCCGCAATGCCTTCATATAAATCCCAATATTTCCGCCGCGCAACATAAGGGTCGTGCGGATGCGTGAACGAAACCGTCAAGCACCATGGGCGGCGATCGGCATCGGTTGAAACCCGCGAATATTGATAAAGTTTTTGATTGGCGTGAAATGCCACCTCATCATCATATTCCATCTGGTTCGAAATCTCAGCAACACCCGCGCCGGTCACAGACCCGAGATTATGATACCACCAATCAATCCGTTCCCCCGGCTTGCGATAGTCCGGCGTCCAGCCAAAGTCTGCAGGATAAATGTCCGTCGTCAGCCGCTCCTCAAACCCGTGCATCTGGTCCGGCCCAACAAAATGCATCTTGCCTGAAAGCGCCGTCTCATAGCCAGCACGGCGCAAATGATGCGCATAAGTTGGAATGTCCGAGCGAAACTCAGCCGCATTGTCAAACACCCCCGTGCGCGATGGCAATTGCCCCGACATAAACGACGCGCGGGCAGGGGCACATAGCGGCAGCGCCGTGTAGGCATTGGCAAAGCGAACTGACCGCTGCGCGAGTGCTTTCAAATGCGGCGCATAAAGAAATGGCGCAGGACCATCGGCAAACAATGTGCCATTAAACTGGTCGGCCATGATCAGTAGAATATTCGGTCGCTTTTTCGTCATTGTGGTGCCCGCCCCAGCTTCAATTCGAGATAATCATGGATAAGCGCTGTCGCGCTGGTTTGCTCCGGCCCGCCCTGTTTGAGGGCGCGGCGGATATAAAGCCCGTCAATCAGCGCTGCGATCCCCTCGGCAATTTGTTCGGCCTCATCACGTGGTTTCAAACGCACCAGATCAAACATCAAATTGGAGTGCAGCCGCCGCGCATAGATCGACAGCAAATGCCGCATCGCAGCCGAGCGCTGCGCCTCCATATAAAATGAAAGCCAAGCCGCAACCGTACCGCCCGCAAACTGCTTGTCCGAAAAATTCACATCGATCAACGCCGCCAGCCGCGCGCGCGGTGTCATGGCCACGGTCAGATGCGCGCGTAAATCTTGCGCCAATTCTGTCAAAAGCGAGCGCATGGTCGCTTCCAACAATTTTTCCTTATTGCCAAAATAATGATGCGCCAAAGCGCTCGAAACGCCAGCCCGTCCGGCAATATCCGACACCGTCACATCCAGCGCCCCGCGATCACCAATCGCGGCAATCGCCGCATCGATCAGCGCACGGCGGCGTATGGGTTCCATTCCGATTTTTGGCATAGTTGAAGTTCCTCCAAGGTTGAGATTATTATTGATTGATGCGTCAATCAAGAAAAATTTGAACAACAGATTTTCGCAGGTCTGTGGTGAAAACTCTGGCTCGGGCGATTTTTATGAGGTGAAATAAATCACAGTCAGGGTCGTCCAATTTACCGTTCAAACGACGATGCGTACGGTGCTCACAGTTTCGATTGGTCGACACCGTTTGGTCTCAACGTCTCGGCAATGTGATCGATCAACATCCGTATGCGCCGTGGCATGCCTTGCCCGCCCAGATGTACAATCTGCAGGCTTGATGGCGGCGGTGCATAGTCTGCCAGCAATGCCACCAGCTCGCCGCGTGCCAAATGATGCTCGATATCCCAGATCGACTTGAGTGCAATACCAAACCCCTGAACACACCATTCACGCACTTGTACGCCATCATTGGTCGTACGATTGCCTTTGACCATGACTGAAAAATCTTTGGTGCCGGACCGGAACGACCAATCATTGTCAATCGTCTCGCCGAACCGCATCAACAGGCAATTGTGCTCTTCAAGTTCATGCGGGTTTCGCGGTGCTCCATGTTGCTCGATATAACGAGGCGACGCGCAAACAATCCGCCGGTTGTCTCCAATCCTGCGTGCATGCAATTGACTATCCCTGAGCGTTCCGAAACGAATGGCGACATCAATACCTAGCCCAGCAAGATCGACATAGCTATCGGTCAATCGCAGATCGATTTGAATGTCCGGATGCTGCTCCATAAAACTGTCCAGTAATGGAGCGATACGGTTGCGGCCAAGATCGAATGGCGCACTGATACGAATTGGACCTGAAAGTCTTTCCACGCCGTTTCTAATGCGCGCTTCCAGTTCTTCACAATCCGCCAGCAACCGCCGCGCCCCTTCAACAAGCACCCGACCTTCATCGGTCAAACTGATCGAGCGCGTCGTGCGGTTCACCAGCTTTGCGCCATATTGACCTTCCAGCGCCATCAAGCGTTCGGAAACAGTAGCGGGCGACATACCAAAATCGCGCCCGGCACTCGCAAGTCCCTTTTTTTCGGCAATGCGCACAAACAGGGCGAGATTGGGTAAATGCATTATATGGATTTTCCGAATTATAATTTCAGAAAATAGCATATTCTATGATTAATCCGCAAGCTCTATGTGGTCGGCAGGACCGATGGAAAACGTCGCCTATTCAATTTGGAGCCTAAATCTTTGGATACGACATTGCCCCAACCCTCAAGAATGCCGATCGCCGTTTTAGTTCTGACCCTGTCAGCCTTTGCCATCGGCACAGCGGAGTTTGTTATCGCCGGAATTTTGACTGAAGTCGCCGATACGCTTGGCATCAGCGATGGTCAGGCTGGGAACCTCATTACAGCCTACGCAATGGCCATTGTTATTGGTGGGCCTATTTTGACCATCGGTCTCGCGCGCTTTGAGCGCAAGTCGGTTTTGCTGGGTTTGATGGCGCTCTTTGTGGTCGGCAACATCATTTCCGCGATGACCAACAATTATTCAATTTTGCTCATCAGCCGTGTCATCACGGGCCTCACGCAAGGTCCGTTCTATGGCATTGGCGCGGTTATGGCCGCTGGTCTGGTGTCCGAGAAGATGGCTGGACGCGCAGTCGGGCAAATGTTTGCAGGCCTCACCTTGGCCAATGTTTTGGGTGTCCCTGCTGGTGCCTGGGTTGGTAATGCTTTTGGTTGGAACGTTACGTTTTGGGCTGTGGCCATTCTGGGCGTGTTGGCCATCGCCGCAATTGCTCTTTTCGTGCCGCGCGTTGCCATTGATGCAAAGCGTGTTTCCATCCGCGATCAACTTGGCGCTTTCCGCAACAGTCAACTCTTGTTGAGTTTGCTCATCACCATCTTTGGCTGGACTGGCTTCATGACATTTTATGGCTACATTTCACCCGTCTCTCAAGACGTTGTCGGCCTCTCAGTCAATGCCGTCACCTTGTTGTTGGTCGCCGTCGGCGCAGGCCTCGTCATCGGCAACACTATCGGTGGCCGCGCCGCTGATGCAAACCTCAATCGCGCCTTGATTGGTGGTATCTTTGCCATGATCGTCTCGCTCATCGTGGTCGGTCTTTCCACAGGGAACACTTGGACCTACGTTGCAGCCGCCATTGTCTTCGGCGTTGCCTCCTTCGCCAACGTGCCACCGATGCAAATGCGCGTGATGCGCCACAGCGGAAAAGCGCCGGAGCTGGCCGCAACAGCCAACATCTCCGCCTTCAACATTGCAAACGCATTGGGGGGCATCATGGGTGGCTATGCGGTTGATCACGCGGCAATTGGAGCCAGCATGGTGCCATACCTTGCAGCAATTGTTCCGATTATCGGCTTGTCGATAGCATTGGCCGCCGAACAACGTGCCCCCTCATCGCAACCTCTAACCGCCTATATGTGAGTTCAGACCATGCATATCGATCACGTTACAATCCGAACCCGTGACATCGAAACAACGCGCGACTTCTTCATTGATCTTTTTGATCTCACAGAAGGAGTGCGGCCTCAGTCAATCCAGCACATACCCGGCTGCTGGCTTTATGCAAATGACAATCCCATTGTCCACATCATTGGCGCTTATGGCGGCGGCAAAGAACCGCAAGCAGAAGCAATCGACCACGTAGGCTTCAAACTCAAAGGCTACGAAGCATTCCGAAAAAGACTTGAAGATTTCAACATCATCTATTCTGCAATGGATCTCCTGGAAATATCCGAACGGCGCTTGTTCTTCCGTGCACCCGGCGGCCCATTGCTTGAAGCTGTGTTTTCTCACTCCAATTAAATAAACCGAATAGTAATAGGGAACTCAATCATGAAATCCATAGGATACAAGACTCCAGGTCCGATTACCGCGCCCTTGTCTTTTGAAGACTTCACCGCCGAAATACCGTCACCAAAAGGCCATGACATTCTCGTTGAAGTCAAAGCGATCTCCGTCAATCCCGTCGACGTTAAAATCCGCGCGAGCGCTAAGCCAGCAGGCGACGAGCACAAGGTCATCGGTTGGGATGCTTCCGGCATTGTTGCCGAAGTCGGCCCAGATGTGACCCTCTTCAAGAAAGGCGATGCTGTCTGGTATGCCGGCTCTATCACGCGCCCCGGCACCAACAGCGAGTTTCACCTCGTTGATGAGCGCATTGTAGGCGCAATGCCAAAGAACATCAGCTTTGCCGAGGCCGCCGCCTTGCCACTGACCGCGATCACGGCGTGGGAAATGCTGTTTGACCGCCTCGACATTCGCAAACCCGTCCCCACAGCCGCCAATGCCATTGTCATCATCGGCGGCGCAGGTGGCGTTGGCTCCATCGCCATCCAGTTGGTGAAAGCACTGACCGACGTCAAAGTCATCGCAACAGCCTCACGCCCCGAAACGATGGCTTGGGTCAAATCGCTCGGCGCGGACCATGTTATTGATCACAGCAAACCACTTGCCGCAGAAGTCGCAAACCTAGGCATCGGCGCGCCGGCCTTTGTGTTTTCAACCAACCAGACTGATCACCACTTCGATCAAATCGTCGAACTCATCGCGCCGCAAGGCCGCTTCGGCCTCATCGATGATCCAGACATGATCGACATCCGCAAATTCAAGCGCAAGGCGGTCTCCACCCATTGGGAACTCATGTTCACCCGCTCCATGTTTGGCACTGCCGACATGATCGAACAACACAAGCTTTTAGACGAAGTCTCAAAGCTCGTCGACACCGGCAAAATCAAAACCACGCTTGCCGAAAACTTCGGCACCATCAACGCCAAAAACCTAAAACGCGCCCACGAGTTCATCGAAACCGGCCGCGCCAAAGGCAAGGTCGTGCTGGAAGGTTTTTAAGAACTAATAGCGAGGCAGCCAAACAGCTGCTCCGCTGTCGTCCGATGCGTCACTAAATATCCCCCCACGCCCGACAGTATCCTTACACAGCTTGAAAACTTGGGCCGACATTGTACGTGACAACGCAAAACGAATGTCGGCAAATCCGGTAACTTTCCCGCTTGCCCTTCGCCTCACTTTGCGGCAAGCAACGCGTGGTGATCGCATGTGCCGCGGCCGTGTCGCAGCCGCGCTCGAGATGGTTCGCAGCCGTGTTACAGATAGGAATAGTAGTCGTGGAAAATCCAGTTCTCATCGAAGTCTTGCGCGGCCCAGTCGTCGAAAGCCGCCATCGCGGTGCAGTCGCGGTGGTCGATGGAGACGGCAAACTGGTCTTGGCAATCGGCGATATCGAGCGCCCAACCTTTCCGCGCTCTGCCGTCAAAGCCATGCAAGCGCTGCCCTTGGTTGAGAGCGGCGCAGCGGACGCATTTCTGTTTGGAAACAAAGAATTAGCCCTCGCCTGCGCCTCCCATTCCGCCGAAGAAGGCCATGTCGAAACTGCCCGCACCATGCTGGTCCGCGCTGGCATCACTGAAGAAGCGTACGAGTGCGGTGTCCATTGGCCGTTTGATCTGCCGATCGCCATTGATTTCGCCTCGCACAGCGTCAAGCCTTTGCAAGTTCATAACAATTGCTCCGGAAAACATGCCGGTTTCCTCTGCTATGCTTGCCATGAAGATATTGATATTAAAGGATATGTTGGCCGAGATCATGCCGTTCAGCGCCATGTCAAAGATGTCATGGAGAGCATCACCGGCGCTGCCCACGCCGTCGATCAATGCGGCACAGACGGTTGCTCAATCCCCACCTATGCCATTCCACTCAAAAATTTGGCCCATGGATTTGCCAAAATGACAACCGGAATTGGCCTTGAAAAACAACGCGCTAACGCCGCCAAACGCTTAATGGAAGCCTGTATGGCTGAACCTTGGCACGTTGCTGGAACCGGCAAACCCTGCACCAAAATCATGGAACTAGCGCCCGGAAAAGTCTTCGCCAAAATTGGTGCAGAAGGCGTTTATTGCGCAGCAATCCCAGAATTAGGCTACGGCATTGCGCTCAAATGCGATGACGGTTCCGAGCGCGG
>JBGTAU010000582.1:0-1970 GCA_041749675.1 Rhizobiaceae bacterium
GTTGGTGCAGCAACTTCGACATTTGCAGGCGCAACTAATGCGGCGTCTGTCTTTGGCGCGGGTGCTGCGGCTGCCGTCGGTTCAGCGGGTGCAGTTGTTGGTGCGATCTCTTCGGCAACTGGCTCAGCGACCGGTGTTGGCAAAGTAATACCACGCGCGGCGCGTACCGGCTGCGGTTTCCACTTTTTATCCAATGGGCGTGATTTGCCACCTTTCACGATGGGGAATGGTGTGTTCGCAAACTTCTTAGCGGCTGCGGCGTAGCTGGATTGATACTTTTGCTCGTAGCTTTGGTAGGTTGCCACAAAATTGGTTGAGCGGTGTTGCAGTGGCGGGCAGGCCGCATTGACGCTGAGCGGTTTGCCGTCTGTCGAAACGCGATTGAAGACATATTTCTTTTCACAGAAATCGACTTTTGGCGGCGTTTTGGTCAGTTCAAAATAGTCATAGCCTTCTTTGAGCATTTGCCAGAATGCGAAGTCTTTGTGCTTGGTGAACAGGCCCATTTTCTCAGGTGTCATGCGAAATGGCAGCGCTTCCAGCATGATTTCTGTTTGACCACCTTCAAAAGCGTCACGCGCAAAGGCAAATATTTCCTGCACATTTTGATCTGTCATGGAATAACAGCCCGATGACGAGCAAGCTCCGTGGATCATCAGATCTGAACCTGAGCGGCCCAAAGCGCGATCATAGGTGTTTGGAAAGCCGGTGTTGATGGCCAGAAAATATTTTGATGCAGGGTTAAGCTGCGAGGTCTTGATAGGGTAGTACCCTTCTGGGGCTTGACGATCACCCTGTTTAACCTTGGGCCCCAAGGTGCCGGACCAAGCGCAAATATTGTAATTGGCTATCATATCGTAGCGGCCGTTGGTCTTTTGTTTCCAGACTTCGACGACGTGTTCGTCTTTGAACAGGCGGAACATAATTGGCGAGTTTTTGTTCATGCCTTTAACGCTCATCTTTTGAATGATGCGCGCAGGAAGTTCGCGGTCAGCTTTGGGTGCGAAATCATTGATGGATGATTCTTGGCAAGCCACGAGTATCAACATGGCAGCAAGGGTGGCGAATTTCATCAAAGTTGATTTCATTTTCGGTATCAAAGTCACATTCCGGTTCTAAAGTCTGGTGCGCGCTGGCGCTGACTAGCGCAATTTAGCGTTAAAATCACGCTACATAGTTAACGGAAACTCACTTTTACGTTATTGTGAACATTCGTCGCATGGTCCCGTCCTTGAGGACGAAATGATGCCAAAAAGCGGCGGAAATATGCACACAATAGTTGGTATTTGCCGCCGACGTTAAATATTGCGGCCGATGTTTAAAAACTTTTCGCGGCGCTCTTTGCGCAGGTCGCGCTCGCCTGTTTGTAGTTCATCCAGCGCCTTGGCAATGGCGTCACCTGCTGCATTCATGGCGTCTTCGCGATGGCGATGTGCGCCGCCCATTGGTTCGGGAATAATGCCATCAATGATTTTCAAGGCAATCAAATCTTCGGCAGTGATTTTCATATTGGTGGCGGCATCTTTGGCGCGGGTCGAATCATGCCAGAGGATAGAGGCTGCGCCTTCGGGCGAAATCACCGAGTAGATGGCGTGTTCCAGCATGAACACGCGGTTTGCCGTGGCAATGGCAATCGCGCCGCCAGAACCGCCTTCGCCGATGATGACTGAAATCAGTGGCACTTTGATGTTGAGGCAGGTTTCGGTGGAACGGGCGATGGCTTCGGCCTGGCCGCGCTCTTCGGCGCTGATGCCGGGATAGGCACCCGCTGTATCGACCAGCGTGATCACTGGCAGACCGAAACGATCCGCCAACTCCATGAGGCGTACAGCTTTGCGGTAGCCTTCAGGCATGGCCATGCCGAAATTATGCTTTAGCCTTGTTTTGGTATCCGACCCTTTTTCCTGACCGATAACAGCAACGGCTTGGCCACGGAAACGGGCGAAGCCGCATTGAATGGCTTCGTCATT
>JBGTAU010000583.1:0-1769 GCA_041749675.1 Rhizobiaceae bacterium
CGTCCCAGAAAAAATACTCGGCGCATGCTTGAAACAGCATCATCATGGCAAGCACGGCAAAAAACCCAAGCGCAACCGAGCGGTCAAACACGCGGCCTGCAAACTGTTTGGGCAAGAGCACCGGCGCGATCAATATGACAGGCAGCGCCATTAAAAGCACAGCCACATCAAACCAAAACCCTATTGCCAACGGCAGCAGGTAATCACTCACGCCCTCAAGCCGATCACGGGCAACGAACATCAGCGCCAAGCGGATGAGCGTTTGAGCTGCAAGAAACAAAAGTGAAAACGGGAGCAACCGCACCCAAAGGACACGGACAGATTCAAGGAACGCAGGCATTGAGAAATGGCACTTTCAATTACAGAATATACTCACATACACAAATATGAATATAATGTCCAAAATTCGACCGGGTCGAAGATTGCGCCGGGCCATCTTAATGCCCCTAAAGACAAACAGCCCAAGTTCGTTTAGATGCGGACTAAAATCTGAACCGGAGCCGTTCTCATGTCTGATACAACACCCGATGCCAAGCCTGCTTTGCCAGACCGTTTGTGCATTGACCCCAAAAGCCCGCATTACAATGAGGCTGTGCTCGCGTTCCAAATCGGCATCCGCTTTAACGGCGTGGAAAAAACCAATGTTGAGGAATATTGTATTTCAGAAGGCTGGGTAAGAGTGCCGGCCGGCGGAAGTTCCAAGGACCGCAAAGGCAACCCCATGACCTTCAAATTGTCAGGCAAAGTGGAATCTTTTTACGTCGAGGTTTGATAGTTTCCGTCTCTAAACCGCGAACCCGCCATGCTTCACCTTGTGCTCCGGCTCAACGTGAATAAGCACCGATATACCGGGCATGGCCTCTTTCAGCGCGTTTTCAATGCGATCACATATGTCATGCGCGGCGGAGACGGACATATCGGCGGGAACGACAAGATGGAATTCCGCAAATCGCACAGCCCCTGCCTCGCGCGTTTTCAAGTCATGAAACTCGATGGCACCGGTGGCGTTCGCTGCGACGGTAGCGCGAATTGTTTCTTGCGTGCCACCATCTAAGGCGCTGTCCATCAGACCATGAACTGAACCGGAAATGACCTTTGTGCCTTGCCAAAGAATATTAATGCCGACCAGCACAGCCATAGCCGGATCAAGCCAAGTCCAGCCAGTGACAATGGACAACAACAAAGCAGCCAAGACACCGATTGAAGTAATCACATCGGTCGATATGTGCATGCCGTCTGCCACCAGCGCAGGCGAGCGGGCCTTCCGGCCAACGCCAATGAGAATGTAGGCCCACACAGCATTTACTGCAGCCGATGCAGCGTTGATCGACAATCCCAGCGCAGGTGTTTCGAGCACCACAGGCGCGCCAAATGCGAACCAAGCCTCGCGAAAAATCAAAATCGCCGCCAGAACGATCAGCACGCCTTCGGCAACTGCGGAGAAATACTCTGCTTTGTGGTGGCCGAACGGATGATCATCATCGGCAGGCTTGTGGCTGACGCGAATTGCGTACCACGCAACCATTGCCGCAATCACATTGACGATGGATTCAAGGGCATCAGAAAACAACGCGACAGAACCAGTCAGCCGCCACGCCACAAACTTCATCGCCATCACAAGGAAAGCAATAAAAATGGAGCCTGTAGCGAGGCGCCGCACCATGGCTCTATCACTCATCTCACATTACCCCTGCGGTTCCCGAAACGTCGGTCTTATTCGTCCTGGATCGAGGAAATGTAGGCAACAATTGCCGCAACCTGCTCAGGCG
>JBGTAU010000584.1:0-3146 GCA_041749675.1 Rhizobiaceae bacterium
TTCGTCAACCTCGCTGTCCTGATCATCGTTGCGCTATGGACCTTTCCAACAGCCGGCCTGTTCATTTCATCCTTGCGCGATAAAAACCTGATCTCCACGTCCGGCTGGTGGACAGCTGTCACAACCACTGAAAGCAGCCAAGTTGGCCGCATGGGTGGCAAAGATGCGCAAGTGCAAAAGGACGGCAAATTTGTCATTGAGGGCAATCTGCTGAAAGACGCGGGCACCACAGGCAAAATCACCGCTTTTGGCACCAAAATTCAGCAGCCCGCCGCAAATCCTGTTGGCACTGCCGTTGAGTTCGGCAATGGTCAAATGGTCACCGTCAATGAAGACGGTAGCTATCTGTTGACCTCGCCAACGGCCTTCGAAAATGATCGTGGTTCGCGCATTTTCTTTGTCGCGGCCACACCACCGTCTTTCACGACAGACAACTACAAAAACGTTCTGTTTTCGGAAGGCATCGGTCGCTCGTTTGTAAACTCACTCACTGTGACCATCCCCGCCACCATCATCCCCATTCTCATCGCCGCTTTTGCAGCCTATGCGCTGGCATGGATGAAAATACCCGGTCGCGGATTTTTAATTGCCATTGTCGTTGGCTTGCTCGTCGTGCCACTGCAAATGTCACTCATTCCGCTGCTTAAACTTTATAACACTGCCGGCGGTTTCTTCGGGGTGTCCAGCAAAGGCTACCTTGGTATCTGGTTGGCACACACCGGCTTTGGTCTTCCATTCGCCATCTATCTGTTGCGGGCCTACATCGCTGGCTTGCCTAAAGATCTGATCGAATCCGCCCAAATTGACGGCGCAAACGATTTCAAAATCTTCATGCGCATCATCCTTCCACTGACGTTCCCCGCGCTAGCCTCGTTTGCGATTTTCCAATTCCTTTGGGTTTGGAATGACTTGCTGGTCGCCATCGTGTTCTTAGGCTCTGGTGAGGATCAATTGGTTTTGACAGGTAAACTCAACGGCCTGCTCGGCTCTCGCGGCGGCAATTGGGAAATCCTGACAGCATCAGCATTCATCACCATCATCGTACCGCTCGTCGTGTTCTTTTCATTGCAACGTTATTTCGTGCGCGGCCTGCTGGCCGGTTCTGTCAAAGGAGGCTGAGTTATGGCTAACATCAAACTGACCAACATCAATAAATCCTACGGCCCGGTTCATATCCTCAAAGACATAAACCTGGACATTAAGTCCGGCGAGTTCATTGTGTTTGTTGGGCCTTCAGGCTGCGGCAAATCAACCTTGCTGCGGTCGATTTGCGGCCTCGAAACCATCACCTCCGGCACGCTCGAAATCGACAATGATGTCGTCAATGAAGTGCCACCATCCAAACGCGGCATCGCCATGGTGTTCCAATCCTACGCGCTTTATCCACACATGAGCGTGTATGAAAACATCGGCTTTGCGCTCGAAAACCAAGGCCTTGATCGCGCAACGATCAAGGAGAAGGTTGATAAGGTCGCGGACCTCCTCCAGCTAACGCCTTATCTCACTCGCCTGCCCAAGGCCCTCTCTGGCGGTCAGCGCCAGCGGGTGGCCATTGGGCGCGCGATTGTGCGCGGTGCGAAGGTATTCCTGTTCGACGAACCATTATCGAACTTGGACGCCACGCTGCGCGTACAAATGCGCATCGAAATCGCCCGCCTCAAGGCTTCCATGCCCAACACCACCATGGTTTACGTAACCCATGACCAAGTAGAAGCCATGACGCTGGCAGACCGCATTTGCGTTTTGTCCAAGGGCAACATTGAGCAAGTCGGCACGCCGCTCGAGCTCTATGAAAATCCACAGTCTCTGTTTGTGGCAGGCTTCATCGGTTCACCAAAAATGAACTTCCTCACCGGCGCTTTCGCCGACAAGCACAAAGCCACCACCATCGGCATTCGCTCGGAGCACATTGAAGTGGTCGAAAAAGGCGGGGAGTGGTCTGGCAAAGTGATTCACGCGGAAAACCTTGGCTCAGACAGCTATGTGTTCGTCGAAGTCGGATCTGATGAGCCGCTCATTGTTCGTCTTCCTGGCACCAGTCACTATAAAGTTGGGGAAACCATCCAGCTTGCGCCAGCCAAAGGCAAAATGCATCGCTTCAATGCAGAAGGTCGCCCTGCGTAATAGTCCAAAGTTCCTCCCGCATAGCACGCTGTTGCCCTTAAAAGGACAATGGCGTGTTTTGTTTTGTATGGAAAGGCATGGTGGGCGATGAGAGACTCGAACTCCCGACATCTTCGGTGTAAACGAAGCGCTCTACCAACTGAGCTAATCGCCCATGCTGGCGGTCGTTTAAGCGTTTGAATGAAAGTTGGCAAGTGCAAATCGTCTAATTCATGAATGATTTTCTTTTGTTTGTCGGCTGATGCAATTACCTTGAATATTCCTGACTTTCACCATCGCTTTGCCTTGACACCTCTAGATGAACCGCCTAAACGACGCCTCACAACGGGCCGTTATGCGGTCTCGCTCAGGAAATGTGCGGGTGTAGCTCAGTTGGTTAGAGTGCCGGCCTGTCACGCCGGAGGTCGCGGGTTCGAGCCCCGTCACTCGCGCCATTTCCTTTTTCTCCTCAGGTCACAAGTCTATCGTTTGCGTAGCACCGCTCGGGTGAACTGCGGCAATTTGATGTCAATCTCATAACCTTGACACTTGCTTCGCAGGTGCGAAAGCGCTATCGCTGAGCGCGTTGCCGCTTGGGCCTTGACCCCATGTTCAACTGATTGTACCGCCGCTTTGCACCCTAGAAAACGGGGATTCGCATTGATCGGTCGCTTATGCATGCGGGACGCGCCATGAACGAACTACTGAACTCTTATCTGCCCATATTTATTTTTTTAGGCGTAGCTTTGGTCATTGGCGGCGCTTTGATGGCCGCGCCATTTTTAGTTGCCTATCAAGCGCCTGATGCTGAAAAACTTTCCGCCTACGAGTGTGGCTTCAATTCCTTTGATGATGCGCGCATGAAATTTGATGTGCGCTTTTATCTGGTGTCTATCCTGTTCATCATTTTCGATTTGGAAGTGGCATTCTTGTTTCCATGGGCTGTGTCATTTGATGACATCGGCATGTTCGGTTTCTGGTCGATGATGGTGTTCCTTGCCGTTTTAACGATCGGCTTTATTTACGAGTGGAAAAAGGGAGCC
>JBGTAU010000585.1:0-3900 GCA_041749675.1 Rhizobiaceae bacterium
ACGAAATCGGCGGCGTTGCGGCCAATATCAGCGGCTGTTGCGGGAGCCATGGAGACATGGGCCGCGCGCAAGGCGGGGGCATCATTGAGACCATCGCCAACCATCAAAACCTTCTGGCCGTAGGCGCTGAGTTTCTCGATGTGGGCAAGTTTTTCGGCAGGCAACATGCTGGCGTGCCAGTGTTCAATGCCGAGCGCGCGTGCGGCGCTTTCAACAGCACGCGGCGTATCACCGGAAAGGATTTCAGCCTGAATGCCAGCGGTGGAAAGCTGCGCGATGGAGTTTGCAGCATCGGGGCGCAACGCGTCTTCAAACTCGAAGATGGCGACCGGATTGCCGTTGAGCGACAAGAGTGAGGCGGTGCCGTGGGTATCGCTCAGCGGCGCATCTTTGGATGCCCATTCGCGGCGGCCGAAACGCCAGAGGCCTTTGTCATCGCGGCCCTCAATGCCGAAACCTGCGACTTCGATCACATCGGTGAAGCGTTGCGAATTGATGGTGGTGCCTGCGCGCTCCGCCAAAGCGCGGCTGAGCGGATGGCGTGAATAGGCGGCAAGCGCTGATGCTGTATAGAACGCTGCATCGCTGATTTCTGCGATGTTGGAAAGGCGCGGTTTGCCCAGTGTGAGCGTACCGGTTTTATCGAATACGGAAGTTGTGGCTTCTGCCAACCGCTCCATGGCAGACCCGTCTTTGACCATAATGCCATTTTCGAAGAGTCGGCGGGCAGCGACGACTTGGACGATGGGAACGGCAAGGCCGAGGGCGCAGGGGCATGTGATGATCAGCACAGCAACCGCGATGGTGATGGAATGATGCCAGTCGCCATCCACATACATCCAGCCGAGAAACGAGAGAAACGCTGTGAGATGAACGACCGGTGCATAGAGCTGTGAGGCGCGATCGGCGAGGCGGCGGTAACGTGCTTTGCCGCCTTCTGCAGCTTCCATAAGGCGGATCATTTCGGCGAGGAATGAGTTCTCGGCTTTCTCGGTTGCTTCCATCAAAACGGGGGCAACGAGGTTTGTTGTGCCAGCGCGCAACATTGCGCCGGGCATGACGCGCTGCGGGGCGCTTTCGCCAGATACCAGTGCGCAATCCAGTTCAGTGGTGCCGCTCAAAATAACGCCGTCAACTGGGATGCGATCACCAGCGGCGAGCATGATTTTCATGCCGGGAACAATATCGCTGACTGGCAACCAAACGCGCGTGCCATCGCTCTGCTCAATCATGGCGCCGCGGGCGGCGAGACGGGCAAGGCCTTTGACGGCAACACGGGCGCGCTCACGCATGACATGGTCAAGTGTACGGCCAATGAGCAGGAAGAACAGCAGCGATACGGCTGCATCAAAATAGGCGTGCTGACCGTGATTGATGGTCTCATACAGCGACATGCCGTAGGCGAGTGATACGCCAATGGAAATCGGCACATCCATATTGGTGCGGCCATGACGCAGCGCATTCCATGCGGATGAGAAGAAGATGCGGCCCGACCAAATGAGGGCCGGGATGGCGATGAGGGCGGAGACCCAGTGGAACAAATCACGGGTGGAAGCTTCCGCGCCGGACCACACTGACACTGAGAGCAGCATGATGTTCATAGCTGCAAAGCCGGAAATGGCGAGGGCTTTGAGCAGACGGGTGAGCTCTTTGTCTTGCTCGTCGGCCGTCACGTCAAACAGGTGAGCTTGGTAGCCGACTGCCTCAAGGCGCGCGAGAAATGGCGGGATGACACCATCGGACTTCCAGCGCACGGCAACGCGGCGTGAGGAGAGATTAACTCGTGCGTTTTCAACGCCGGTTATGGCGTTCAACTCTTTTTCGATGGTGGTGATGCACGCGCCGCAATGAACACCGGGGACGGACAAATCTGTCTGCGACATGCCATTGCCGAGGTCTCGGCTGGAAGCGCGCAGTTCATCATCTGGAATGCGCGGAGCAATGCCAAGATCGAGTGCGGATTCTGTGCCGGGTGCGCAGCAACTCACTGGATCGCTCCATCCTTAACCGCGAAGCGCACGGTTTCGCGCCATGTGCCCGCCTCTTTGCTCTGCGCATCAATCACTGCAATCCAATTGCCGTGATTGAGCTTATGCCTTGCACTCCATGTGCCGTTGGGACCAGGTTCCATATTGACGGTAACATCTTCACGATCGGTGACTGTGCGGCGCAGATAAACCTGAACGGAAGTTGCTTGCACGGCTTGGCCTGACTTATCGCTTAGCACCCAATCGATACGGTCCGCGGCGGATGTGAGCGTGCCTGTCCAGCCCAGAGCTTCCTGTGCTTTCACATCTTCCACTTTGCCGTTGAATTCCTGGCTGGCGACGTAGGAATTCTTGACGACAAGGCCCGACCAAGTGGACGTGGCATAATAGGCCATGGTGAAATTGACCGTGATAATTGTGCCGAAAAACAGGAGGAGAATGGCAAGCATATGTTTGCCGGTGAAGGGTTTGCCGCCGTCAATCTTCGTCGTCATATTCATTCTCCGGAGCATTGAATTTGGCATCATATCTGTCGGTTTCAGTGCCAGCGACGTCAGTCGCCTTGAAATGGAAGTCCATTTCCTCATCGTGAATGCCTGAAGGCGGCACTTCCACGAAAACTTTTACCGCAAGAGCTTTGTCCGGTGCTACTTTGATCGACAAAGCTTTGGCCTTCGGCTGATCTTCATAGCCGATTGCGCTCATCATTGCTTCGGGAATGCCATCAATCGTCAACAGAATGGTGCGCTCTTCCGGAATCATGTTCAAGATCTTGATTGTATAGCCATTACGCAATGAGCCGTCTGACAATTTGACGAACTGCGGGTTGCGATCATGCAGGACGTTGAGTTCCAGCCGGTCGCGTGAGAGCAAGGACACAACCAATGCGATGCCTATGGCCGTCCATATGCCTGTGTAGAGCAAGGTGCGGGCGCGGAAGAGGTGCTTGATGGAGAAGTGGCGAACGCTGTCCACCATCTTGCCATCAACCTTGTAAACGTTAGCCGGATTGATAGCCGCCGTTGCAATGCCGCCCCGCGCGAGGTTCATGTTGGTTTGGTAATCTTCAAGGGTTGCGTAGGAAATGAGGCCGCGCGGCTTGCCGATTTTGTCCATCACGCTGTCGCAAGCATCGATACACAGGGCGCATGTGATGCACTCCAACTGTTGGCCGTCGCGAATATCGATGCCCATCGGGCATACTGCGACACAGGCGTTGCAATCCACGCAATCACCAACAACTTGGCCGGCAGCCGCGGCTTTCTTCTTGCCGGACTGGCGGGGTTCGCCGCGCCAGTCGTTATACGTAACGGTGAGGGATTCCTCGTCAAGCATTGCGCCTTGAATACGCGGCCATGGGCACATGTACGTGCAAACCTGCTCGCGCATGATGCCGCCGAACAAATAGGTCGTGGCCGTGAGGACCGCGACAGTGATGTAGGCAACAGCAGGGGCTTGGAATGTGAGGAAGTTTTGTAGCAGCGTTGGTGCGTCCGCGAAATAGAAGATCCACGCGCCGCCCGTTGCGAGCGCAATTGCAACCCAGATTGCGTGCTTGATGATGCGCTTGCGCAGTTTATCGAATGACCAAGGTGCTGCATCCAGCTTGATGCGTGCGTTGCGATCACCCTCAATGAAACGTTCGACAACGAGGAACAAATCGACCCAGACGGTTTGCGGGCACGTGTAACCGCACCATGCACGACCGACGACCGAGGTGACCAGAAACAGGCCAATACCTGCCATGACCAGCAGGCCTGCGATGTAGATGAATTCTTGCGGCCAGATTTCGATGAAAAAGAAATAGAAGCGGCGATGTGGAAAATCGAGCAGGACGGCTTGATCGGGTGCGTTTGGGCCGCGATCCCAGCGGATCCAAGGTGTCAGATAGTAAATGCCGAGCGTGATGGCC
>JBGTAU010000586.1:0-3769 GCA_041749675.1 Rhizobiaceae bacterium
CGGCGTTTGCACTGTCTGAATATAAGTTCACGGGCAACAAATGGATGGGCTTGTACTTGGCGCTCGGCATTATGATTCCCATCCGCCTCGGCACGGTGGCGATTTTGCAGCTGATGGTGAAATCGGGTTTGGTGAACACGCTGACCGCGCTGATACTGGTATACACCGCGCAAGGCCTGCCGCTGGCCGTGTTCATTTTGTCTGAATTTATGGGCCAAGTTTCCAATGATTTGAAACATGCTGGACGCATCGATGGACTGTCTGAGTATGCGATATTCTTCAAATTGGTGCTGCCACTGGTGCGCCCAGCAATGGCGACGGTCGCGGTGTTTTCTATGATCCCGATTTGGAATGATCTTTGGTTTCCGCTGATTCTAGCGCCGGCGGAAGAGACCAAAACCGTCACGCTGGGTGCGCAGGTGTTCATCGGCCAGTTCGTGACCAACTGGAACGCTGTGTTGTCTGCGCTGTCGCTGGCGATCTTGCCGGTGCTCATTCTTTACGCAATATTCTCGCGTCAGCTCATTCGCGGTATCACGGCAGGAGCGGTCAAATGAAACCCGTTCGTGTTCTTGTTGCAGGTCTGGGCAATATGGGCCGCAGCCATGCGCTGGCCTATCACAACAATCCAGGTTTTGTGATTGTCGCGCTCGTCAATCGCTCCGCGCCGGTGATGGACGCCGCACTGAATACCTATCCGATGCTGCCCGAATTCAAAGCGGCACTGGTAGAGGTGAAACCGGATTTGTGTTCGATCAATACTTATTCTGATAGCCATGCCGATTTTGCCATCATGGCAATGGAGGCGGGGTGCCATGTTTTTTTGGAAAAACCAATGGCGACTACTGTTGCCGATGCGCGACGCGTTGTTGCGTGCGCGAAGGCCAACAATCGCAAACTCGTCGTTGGCTATATTTTGCGCCATCACCCTTCATGGGTCCGGCTAATTGCTGAAGCGAGGGCACTGGGCGGGCCGTTTGTGTTCCGCATGAATCTCAATCAACAATCGGCAGGTGCGCATTGGGAAACCCATAAGCAGCTGATGAAAACCACATCACCCATTGTAGATTGCGGTGTGCACTATGTGGATGTGATGTGCCAGATTACGGATTCTAAGCCAAAGCAAGTGCGTGGCATGGGGCTGCGACTTTCAAGCGAAGTCGCGCCCGACATGTATAATTACGGGCATTTGCAAGTGTTGTTCGAAGATGGCTCGCTTGGCTGGTATGAAGCTGGCTGGGGGCCGATGATGTCGGAGACGGCGTTCTTCGTTAAAGACGTGATTTCTCCCAACGGCTGTGTTTCTATCGTGGTCGACGAGAGCGCCAAGTCCGCTGATATTGATACGCACACCAAGACGAGCGTGATCCGCAGGCATATGGCTGCGACCACGGTCGACGGCAAATTCGCGCGCGAGGACGAGTTGCTTTCAATGGAGGGTGAGCCGGACCATCAAGGCCTGTGCGACCGTGAGCAGGCCTATATGCTGCGGGCAATTTTGGAAGACATCGATCTCACGCGCCACATGGATGACGCCGTGCAGAGCCTGAATATTTGCCTTGCCGCGGACGAAAGCGTCCGCACCGGCAAAGCGATTGACCTTTGAAGGGAACTTTCCGTGGGATCACTAACGCTTAAAAATATCCGCAAAAGTTTCGGGACAGTCGAGGTGCTCAAAGGCATCGATCTGAACGTGAAGCATGGTGAATTCGTGATTTTCGTTGGCCCTTCAGGCTGCGGAAAATCGACGTTGCTGCGCATTATTGCGGGTCTTGAAGACAAGAGCGAAGGTCAGGTCATTATTGATGATGAGGACGTTTCGCTCGCCCCTCCGGCCAAGCGCGGCATCGCGATGGTGTTTCAAACTTACGCGCTTTATCCGCATCTGACCGTCAAGGACAACATGGGGCTCGGCCTCAAACAAGCGGGAACGCCGAGCGGCGAAATCAACAGCCGCGTTGCCAAAGCATCCGGTATGTTGTCTTTGGATGAATATCTCGCGCGTCGTCCGGCGGAGCTTTCTGGCGGGCAGCGCCAACGTGTCGCCATCGGGCGGGCGCTGGTGCGCGAGCCAAAACTGTTTCTGTTTGATGAACCGCTGTCGAACTTGGATGCGGCATTGCGTGTCAATACACGGTTGGAGATCGCAAAACTGCACCGTGATCTTGGCGCGACGATGATCTACGTCACGCATGACCAAGTCGAGGCCATGACATTGGCGGACCGGATTGTGGTTCTTAACGGCGGCAAGATAGAACAAATCGGCTCGCCCATGGAATTGTATAATAGACCGGCCAATAAGTTTGTTGCGGGCTTTATCGGTTCACCGCAAATGAATTTTATTGATGCGGCGAAGGTTGGTATTAAGGATGCAACCACGATCGGTGTGCGGCCTGAACATTTGCAGCTTGACCGAAAGAAAGGTGACTGGCTGGGCCATGTCTTCCATGTCGAACATTTGGGGGCGGATACCAATATCTATGTCGAGTTAGACAAGGGCGGCATGATCACCGTACGCGAAAACGGCGAGTCGCTTTATGACGTTGGCGAAACGGTTCATTTGTCGGTGCAGGCAGCGAAAACTTTATTTTTCGATGCAGATGGTTTGACCATAGCGATGCGGTAATGGGCTGCCTTTGAGGGAAAGTTTCTTTCAAAGATTTTCCTTGAACAATACCTCGATGCGAATTTTTTCTTGCGCTGCGACGGGCTCACGAAACTCGGTGCGGGCGCGCATAATGCGCACGGCGCTGCGCACTGCGTGGCCGGGGTTTTGACCGATGATCGCATCGATGCGTTCTGCGCGAATTGCCTCCTCGGTGAAAGGCGTGCGCTCATGAACAACGACGGTGAGCTTCGTCAAATCAGCGCATGCGGCGACGGCGGTGAGGGGGATACGTGCTTCCGAACTTAAGACATAGACGGCCACAATGTTGTGATTGAATTGAAAGCTGCACTCGATGATACGCTTGGCGCGGGCAGGGTCGGCGTGGGTTTCCAATGAGGGCAGGCAGCTGAGGCCCTCAAACCGTTCGTTGATAATTTTGTCAAAGCCGATGCGCCGCTCAATGCTGTCTTGCGCTTGCATGGTTTCGGCAATGATCAGTACTTGTCCGTTTTGGTTGGGATGAAAGCGCCCGACAATGCGGCCCGCTGTTGCGCCTGCTGCAAAGTTATCGACACCGACGAAATCGACATCCTCTAGCTTTTCTTGACCGGAGAGAAATTGCACCAATTTGATGCCACGTTCGCGTAGGCGCGTCATCGCATCGCGCACTTGCGGTGATTCTGGCGCCATGATGGCGACACCATCAACCGAGTCCAAATCCAACGAAGCGAGATAGTTGGCGACGTGGTGCGGGTCCTCGACGCCGATTTGCACAACATCAAGGCTTACAAAATCCGCGACAAGGCTTTTATTGGTCTCTTCGACTTGATGCAGCAGTTCCTTTAAGTATTCGTCGCCCGTATCCGGCAGCACAAAGCGGAACTTGTAAGTCCGGTTGCGCGCGAGATTGACGGCGGCCAGATTGCGGACAAACCCAAGCTGTTCAATCGCCTCAGCGACTTTCTTAGCTGATGCTTTGCCGACGTTTGGTCGATCATTCAGGACGCGGTCAACGGTTGCAAGGCTAACGCCGGCAGCTTTTGCTAAATCTTTAGTCGTCGGCCGCATGGTTCCCTCAAATCGCATACTGCGCAGTGCAGGTCAGAAACTCTTCATTTGGGCCAATTCGCCCGAATACCAGCGCTTCCAGCTCTCAAAAAT
>JBGTAU010000587.1:0-7636 GCA_041749675.1 Rhizobiaceae bacterium
TTGCCCATCGGCACTTTAAGCAAGGCTTGCCAAACGCGAACTTGAAAATCCGTGCCGATCATAACCAATTGCAAAGGCCGGTCAGCGCGCCATTTTTCGGGCGCGAACACGTGTTGCGCGTAACCAAATGTTGCCGCATCATCGCGCACATAATGCGCAAATGGCCAGCGGCTGGTCATATCTTTGAAAGCGGCGGCATCATCACCGTCGGAAAACGACACACCGCAGAGGCCGCGTTCCGTTGCCATAATGAGTGTGCGCCCGAACGGGGAGCTGTGAAAGCCATAGGTTATGGTGAGACCCGCGCCTTTCAATTTGGATTCGCCGGGCGACATCGCTTCATGCGTGACAAACAAATCATGTAATCTGCCAGGTCCAGACATTCCCACTTCGTAAGTCGTATCCAAAAGGGAAGCGCCATCATCAAGCAAGCGTTTGGCATGATCGAGGGTCACGGCTTGTAAGAAGCCTTTGGGCGACAGGCCCGCCCAGCGCGTGAATAATTTTTGCAAATGGGTTGGCTCCATATGCACAATTTTTGCCAAATCTTCCAAAGACGGTTGGCGGCGATATTCAGTGCTGATGCTTTCGATTAATTGCGCGACGACCGCATAATCACGCTCTGGCAATTCTATCTCGCGGATGGTGTCTGGTTTCATCTCGTATCCCTTGGATTTGCGATCATACCATCACGGAAATGCAGGGCTCGCCACCCGATTCTTGGAGGCGCGCTCGCTCCTAACGCGCTTTTACGCGGGCTAAAGCCAATGAGAAAGCCTTTGAAAAACTTTCGCGATCATCAGGATTGAGAAAATCACCGACGCTCACACGATGTTTGCGATTGGCAACGGTCATGGCGGTAACGCCAATAATCGGGTGGCGGGCAATCGCTAATTTTGTCCAAAATGGATTGAACTGATGGTCAACTGATTTGCCGGATGCTGCCACTTTGCGCACCAACAGGCTGTCACGTGACAGGCGCACTTCTTCGTGCTGGCGAGCGGCGCGATAATTGAAATGAAAGGCAAGATAAATGGCAATCACATCAAGGCCAAAAAATCCAAAAACGGGCCACGCCCCCGCCTGCAAAAAAACAAGTCCGACAAAAAGCCAGCACGCCAGCAAAACGCCCATCAAAATTTTGAACCCACGCGGACCGAGTGAACGATAGGGCGTTAAAATGGCGTGAAAATCCGCCTTTAGGGGATCAAGGGCATTGGTGCTATCCATGAATATAAGTATAGGCAAATGATGCGACAGAAAAAGACCCAAACCACGAAAAAAACTGCGACAAAATCAGCGTATAGTGCCGAAGAAGTAGCAGCGATATTCGAACGTTTCCGCCAAGTGGAGCCAGAGCCGAAGGGCGAACTGGATCACGTCAACGCCTTTACGCTGCTGGTCGCAGTGGTTTTGTCAGCGCAAGCGACTGACGTGGGTGTCAACAAAGCCACAAAAGCGCTGTTTGAAGTTGCCGAAACGCCGGAAAAAATGCTCGAATTGGGCGAGGCGAGGGTCGGTGAATATATCAAAACCATCGGTCTATGGCGCAACAAAGCCAAGAATGTGATCGCGCTGTGTGAGGCGCTGATCCGCGACTATGGCAGTGTTGTTCCAGATAATCGCGATGAACTCATCAAACTACCCGGTGTCGGGCGCAAAACCGCCAATGTGGTGCTCTCGATGGCGTTCGGGCAGGCGACAATGGCGGTGGACACCCACATTTTTCGTATTGGCAACCGTTTGGGACTTGCGCCCGGAAAAACGCCGGATGAGGTCGAGCAAGGCTTTTTGAAAGTCATTCCCGAACATTATTTGTTTCATGCCCATCATTGGCTGATTTTGCATGGACGCTATGTTTGCAAAGCACGAAAGCCGGAATGCGGACTGTGCGTGATTGCGGATTTATGCAAATCAGGCGAGAAGATCATTTGAGACGAAGCAATGACACTCAAAAACGGCAGGGTGGCTGAATGAGCGACTATTCGACACCGAATTTGCCATCGCGCAGCTTTGACAAGACCGCGCATTTTTATGCGGCTCTTGGCTTTGTCGAGATGTATCGGGACAAGCATTGGATGATCCTGAAGCGTGGTGAAATCACCCTGGAGTTCTTTCCGCACATGGATTTGGATCCGCTGACAAGCTGGTTCAGTTGCTGTCTGAGATTAGATAACCTTGATGATTTCTACAGGCAATGTAAGGCCGCAGGCTTGCCCGAAGTAACAACCGGTCAACCGCGTATTCATGCCCCGAAGGCTGAAAGTTGGGGCGGCACGATGGGGGCGATGATTGATCTGGACGGGACTTTAGTGCGGCTCATTCAAAACTAAAAAGTGCTGGGCTTTCATTTTACCTGACACTCGACTACACAGCGCGAGTTTGGAAAATCAGGATGCCATTTATGACCACCTATGACGTTCTTACCATCGGCAATGCCATTGTTGATATCATCGCTCGCACGGAAGACGATTTTCTGGTTGGGAACAATATCATCAAAGGCGCGATGAACCTGATTGATGCGCAGCGCGCCGAGCTTTTGTATGCGCGCATGGGGCCGGCCGTTGAAGCCTCGGGCGGCAGCGCTGGTAACACCGCGGCTGGAATTGCAAATCTTGGTGGCAAGGCAGCCTATTTCGGCAAGGTTTCAATGGATCATCTGGGCGGTGTGTTTCGTCATGACATGAAAGCGCTCGGTGTCGCTTTTGATACACCAGCGCTCAATGGCAATCCGCCTACCGCACGGTCGATGATCTTTGTAACGCCCGATGGCGAGCGCTCGATGAATACTTATCTCGGTGCTTGCGTGGAATTAAAGCCGGAAGATATTGAAGAAGATAAGGTGGCTGGCTCAAAAGTCACGTATTTTGAAGGCTATCTGTGGGACCCCCCGCTGGCCAAAGATGCCATTCGATTGGCAGCAAAGATTGCGCATAAGCATGGCCGCAAAGTTGCGATGACGCTATCAGACAGTTTTTGCGTTGACCGCTATCGTGACGAGTTTCTTGAACTGATGCGCTCGGGAACAGTCGATATTGTATTCGCCAATGAGCATGAACTAAAAGCGCTGTATCAAACGGCTGATTTTGACAGTGCATTGAATGCATTGCGTAATGATTGCGAATTGGCGGCGGTGACCCTGTCTGAAAAAGGCTCGGTGATCGTAAAAGGCGCTGAAACCGTCACGGTTGATGCAATTCCAGTCGAAACCGTTGTTGATACCACTGGCGCAGGCGATCTCTATGCCGCTGGCGTGCTGTTTGGCATGACGCAGGGCTATAATTTGCAGCGTTGCGGTCAGCTCGGATCATTGGCAGCGGCGATTGTGATCAGCCAAATCGGTCCACGCCCGCAGGTCAATTTGCGCGATGCAGCGCGTGAGCGCGGACTTATTTAGTCGGCTTCTTCAATTTGTTC
Source organism: Rhizobiaceae bacterium (assembly GCA_041749675.1). Classification (GTDB taxonomy): domain Bacteria; phylum Pseudomonadota; class Alphaproteobacteria; order Rhizobiales; family Rhizobiaceae; genus JANMEX01. Next base: position 3,418 of record JBGTAU010000587.1, read on the forward strand.
AAATCTTCTGGCTCGCGCCCAGCGCGGGCCTTATAGACCGGAAATTTCCACCCAAAATGCAGTGCCCCGCCGCGCACGATAAAGGCGGTGCCGACCGCGAGCACGGTGGATATTAATTCTGGCATGCCCAACTGCAACAGCCCGACATAGGCACCAGCACCGACGAGCGCGGCGCTGACATAAATTTCTGGGCGCATTAATACCGACGGTTCGCCCGCTACAATATCGCGCAAGATGCCGCCAAAAGTGGCGGTGATGACGCCCGCGACCATCGCGATCGTTGGCGGAACGCCGAGCGCCAAGCCCTTGGCAGCCCCGATAACGCAATAGGCGGCAAGCCCGATTGTATCGAGCCACAACAGCCAGATATAACGCGACCAAACCAAGTGAGCGGTGAAATAGACGAGAATTGCTGTCACCGTGGCGACCGCCAAATAGGTTGGTTGCGCAACCCAAAACACTGGCGCTTGGCCGAAAATCAAATCCCGCATCGTACCGCCGCCAACGCCGGTGAGAATGCCTAAAAATACAAAGCCAATGATGTCGAGCTGCTTGCGCGATGCCGCCAGCGCACCGGTGGCGGCAAACACGGCAACGCCGCAATAATCGAGGAAGAGGATCAAGGTCATCGGGCCGTATTGCCCGATTTTTTGCAATCCTGCAATTAGCGCCGTTCTTAGCCAATCATACGGTCTGCCGCTTTGAAATATTTGCGTGCGAATGCAACGATCTGGCCATCGGTTGGATGATCTGAGGGTTCGACGCCAATAAGGCGATTTGCCAAGGTGTGATCATGATGTTTGACGTGTTTGGCCATTTCATCTTTGGCAGAACCAGGTCCGATGAAAAGCCACTCGTGCGCAGGCTTCAACGCGTCCACCACCATATGCAGAAACTTCTCATCAATGGGCGTGCGCGCACCATCTACAGTGCCGGCATGTTTGTGGGCTTGATCAAAGTGTTTCGATGATCCGAGTACCACTTCATCGGCATGATCGCGGGTGAGGAAAAATATCTTTGCCTCGCGGTGGTCGATCCAGACGACGGCATGGTGAACGGAATTGTCGGTCATTATTTTTCTCCATATCTTGGCAACCAGAGTATCTGGTGCAGGATCTATTGAAGAAGGATTGACCCTTTGCTGGGTCGTGACCTTGATACGCATCAAGTGCGCGGACGTTTATTGAAAAAACGCCCGCATGATAAATTTTACTCAGACGCAGGCTCGACCAGTTTCGGTCCGCCCTTGGCGACCCCAACCATGGCAGGGCGCAAGACGCGCTCGGCGATGACGTAACCGGCCTGCACAACTTGGACGACCGTATTGTTTGGCACATCTGGATTGGGCACTTCAAACATCGCTTGATGGAAGTTTGGATCAAACTTCTGGCCTTCTGGCTCCAGCTTTTTGACGCCGTGGCGCTCAAGCGTGGTCATGAGGGCGCGCTCGGTCAATTCCATGCCTTCGATAAGCGAAACCACGTTCGCATCAGCCGTTTTGCGCTGTTCTTCGGTAAAATGCGCCAAACCGGTATGTAGGCTGTCGGCAACAGCGAGCATATCACGCGCAAAATTGGACACAGCAAAGGTGCGGGCATCACGAACATCACGCGCCGTGCGGGTCCGCAAATTTTCCATCTCGGCAGCGCTGCGCAAAACGCGGTCTTTGAGGTCCGCATTCTCGGCGATCAGCATTTCCATCGCCTTGGCGATTTTTTCCTGCTCAGATTCCGGAAGTTCGGCTTGGATCTCTTCGCCGGTTTCAGGATCTAATCCTGCGGCAAACAAGATTTCATCTGCCGACATTTCATTTTTGTCGCTCATTGCTATCTTTTTCCATTGAAAGGTTTGTTGCCCCGCATATCGAGGTTTGGAAATGAAAAATCAAGGGAAACTATTAAATTCCGATATCTAAAACGCCAGAGTCAATGCGTTTGACCAACAGCTTGTCGATGCGTCGTCCATCTAAATCCACAACTTCAAAGCGGAAACCATCCGATTCGATGACTTCACCCGTTTGCGGCAATTTGCGCATTAAATCGATAACCAGACCAGCTGCTGTTTCATATGAGCGCTTCTCAGATAGTTTGAACCCGATCTGCTCGGCCATTTCATCGACCGGCATCCAACCGGCAATCAACCAAGAGCCATCTTCGCGTTGCACGGATTCCGGCTCGTCGACATCTTCGTCCGATTGGAACGAACCGGCGATCGCATCCAATATGTCAGCGGGCGTAACAATGCCTTCAAAGTGGCCATATTCATCATGAACCAAAGCCATCGGCACATCAGAATTGCGCAACTGCTGCAACGCTTCCAAGGCCTCGGCAATATCGGGAATGCTGGGGGCGTGGCGTACAAAATCTCGGATTTTAAGGGGTTTTTTCTTGATCAGCGGACTCAAAAGTTCGCGCACTTGAATGACGCCAATAATCGAATCCGGTGTGCCCTCACCGGCGGGAAGCCGCGAATGCTCGGTGTTTTCGAGTTTAGCCCAAATTTCTTTTTCATCGAGCGTGACATCGAGCCATTCAATATCACCGCGCGGCGTCATAACGGCGCGAACGGCGCGGCCGCCAAGGCGCAACACGCCAGCGATCATAGCGCGCTCGTCGGCTTCGATCACGCCGGTCGTATGGGCTTCGGCAACCAGAGTTTTGATTTCTTCGTCGGTAATGGCGTTGTCAGGCGCGGTGTTAAAACCCAGCGCACGGAAAATCACCCGCGTCGAAAAATCCAAAAACCAGACGATGGGCGCGCCAACTTTCGAGACTACCAACATGATCGGTGCCATCACGCAAGCGATGCCTTCGGCATTGCGCAACGCCAACTGCTTGGGGACCAACTCGCCAATCACCACTGAAAGATAGGTGATCGCACCAATGACCAAGCCATAACCAGTGGCATGAGCGAACCGTTCGGGCACGCCTTGCACCAACAGCCAGTCGCCAGCGATATTTCCAAGCGCAGCGCCAGAAAACGCACCGGCCAAAATGCCAACCAGCGTGATGCCGATTTGCACCGTGGATAAAAACCGTCCCGGATTTTCAGAAAGCGCGAGCGCAGTCGCAGCGCCGCGCTTGCCGTCTTCCACCATGGTTTTCAATTTTGTTCGGCGTGCCGAAACAATAGCAAGCTCTGAAAGAGCGAAGACGCCGTTCAGAGCAATGAGGAGAATTGCGACTATGAGTTCTATCAAGCTATGGGCCGAGCGTATTTCAGCGCCGGTCCTTCCATTAAAGTTGGCGTTAAAATGAGGGTTTCATAGGCAAACGTCAACGGACAAGTTTAGAAACCAGCTGCGCGGTATAATCCACCATCGGAACAATGCGGCCATAGTTCAATCGTGTTGGCCCAATCACGCCAACTGCGCCCACTATGCGCTCATTGCTATCACGCAAAGGCGCGACGACGACGGACGAGCCGGACAGCGAAAACAATCGGTTCTCGGATCCGATAAAAATGCGCACCCCTGAACCTGTTTCGGCCATATCCAACAGTTGGAGCAAACCCTGTTTGGTTTCGAGATCATCGAATAGCAGCTTGAGGCGTTCCATATCTTCGGCTTGATTGACGCCGTCCAACAAATTGGCGCGTCCGCGCACAATGAGATGGGCAGGATCGCCGGTTGCGCCGCCGCCCCAGACGGCCAGTCCTTTTTCCACAAGACTGGTGCTGATGGCGTCTAATGCTTGGCGCGTTTCGCGCAGTAAACGCGCAATTTCACCACGCGCTTCGCCAATGGTGCGCCCAGCAATATGGGCATTGAGGAAGTTCGAGGCTTCGAGCAATTGCGAGGCGGTAATGCCGGGCGGTAAATCGATAACGCGGTTTTCGACATCGCCTGACTGGCTAACCAGAATGACCAAGGCTTTTAGTGGGTCGAGTCGGACAAACTCGATGTGTTTGAGCGCTGACTCTTGCTTGGTGGCCAACACCAATCCCGCGCCGCGCGAAAGGCCAGACAGCAATTCGCTGGCCTCAGTCAATATTTGATCCATCGGACGACCATCGCCGGACGCCTTCATTTTGCTGTCAATCAGCATGCGCTCGTCAGAAGCAAGCCCACCCACTTCCATAAAACCATCGACAAAAAACCGCAGGCCAAGCTGGGTCGGTAGGCGACCAGCAGAAATATGCGGCGCGTAAATGAGGCCGAGCGATTCAAGATCCGCCATAACATTGCGAATGGTAGCAGGCGACAAGGACACCGGCAACC
>JBGTAU010000588.1:0-11828 GCA_041749675.1 Rhizobiaceae bacterium
TGTTCGGGTTGCGTGGAATACGCCTTGATGAAAACCTTCAAACCATTTTCCAAATAACGCGCGATCTGCGCGGTGCTTGGTGGCTGGTCTGGTATATGAAGTGCTTGGTTTCGCGGGGCGGAAAGGATGAGCGCCCAGAGATCTTGCGCGGCCAATTCGCCTTCGTCAAAATCGAGACGGCGCTTTGCCTTCTGCGTTTCAAGGTAAGCAATAATGCCAGACAGCAAGCGGTCAGGACCGGCTTTTTGATACGCGCGCCCAATATCTGGAAAGCGCTGTGCTTCACCGATAATCAGACGCGCGAGCGACAAATATTCCGGGCGCATAACCACATCGGCATAGTGCCAAGCGAAGTCCACAAGGTCGCTCACCATCTCGCCAGATGAGTGCTCAAATGGCTCGAGCATCACATCGCGTTCGGCAACCATCATGCTTTCAAACAACTGTTCTTTCGAGCCAAAGTACATGTAAAGCGTTGGCTTCGAGACTTCCGCAGCAAGCGCAATGGCATCCATGGATGCGGCGCTAAAGCCAAATTCTGAAAACACCTTGAGCGCAGCGTTGAGAATTTGTCGCTGCTTTTCAAGTTGGCGCGGCGACTTTTTACGGACTGTGTTCATCGTGCCAGCCTCCGCAAGAATCGCGTGAGATGCGCATTGTAAAGTTCTGGGTTTTCAATGTTGCACAAATGCCCTGCCCCAGTGATCACCTCAAACTGAACATCCGGTTGCGCTGCGGCATCGTGAATGCGGGTGGCAACGCCACGAATTTCTGCAGGCGATGCAAGCCGGTCGTTTTCACCCGTCATCATTAAAACGGGGCATGCAATGCGCGAAAAGTCGAACCGTTCTTGTGGGTTCGCAAAACAGGTGAGTGCATCGCGGTAAGCCTGTGGGTGAATAGACGCCATCGAGGCACGTAGCGTTTCCCTGACTTCCGTACTGGCATCTGGGCCAGCAATCACATTGACAACTTGGCCTGCAAAATCGCGTGGTGACTGTCCTTCATCGAGTGGCTTTTGACGCGCGGTGAGGAATGCTTCGCGCTCCGGAACAGGAGCCTCAGACATGCCTGTGCAGCCGCCGGAGAGGATGAGACCAGACACCTTTTCGGGGTGGCGCATCACGAATGATGTCGCAATCCACGAGCCTAAAGACAGTCCACAGAAAATCACCTGCGATTTTTCAAACTGCGCCATGACGCGTAAAATGTCGTTGCAGTAATCATCGACTGTTGACTGAGCGGCACCCAAAGTGCTGCCGCCATAGCCGCGCTGATCAATAGCGACGGCTTGAAAGTACAGTGATGCAGCCGCGAGCTGGCCTTCCCAGTTGCCTTTGTTGCCGCCAATACCATGAAGGAAAACCACAAGCGGGCCGGGCTTAGCGGCGCTTGCTGTGACAGCAAGTGTTGGCGCTCCATAAACTATCACTGTTCTCAGCATCGCCTGCTCTGCTAAAGCCGCAATGCCCGCTTCAAAAACAATCTCTGTGCCTGACGCAATCGCGCTGGCACGCGGCTCGTCAGCTTCGAGGGTCGCCTGCCATGTGATGGTGCAGCCGTGATCGGTGGCAACGACGCGAAAGGTTGCTGCATAGCTTGTCACATCTTTTATGCCTTCAATGTGCACATAGCGCAGCTCAAAATCCGTGTCAGAAAAATAGCTCAGCCTTTCACGGTATAGCCCCTCTTCTGCCTGCACTTTGAAGCAGCGGACCAAGTGGCCCGCCTCATCGCGCTCCGCTTTCACCCATTCGAGAAATGGATGCCAAGCCTTACAAAATTGCCGTGCCACCGCCCAAACTACAGCTGGCGAAACCGGCAAATCCTTGCTTACATGCACGGTTTTTTGAGCCACGATCAGCGCACGCTCTTAACGCCGCTGCCATCGCCGCGCCACATTGAATTGCGTGCCCCGCCCTCATCGCCGGGTGCAGCGTCCAATTCGTCCATGTCGTAGAGGGTGAGTACGGAGAGATAGTCTTCCATAATTTCAGATGTATACGGCAGCATCAGTGCACCGCAGCGGCTGTCGCGGTACATGCGCTCGAGCGGCATTGTCTTCAGCATCGACTGGCCGCCGCACGTGCGAATAGCCATGGCGCAGATTTCTTGTGTGCCTTCCATGACATTATACTGTCCAGCATAAACGCGCAGCACTTGTGCCTTAGTGGGAAAGCTCTGCGCCTCCATAAACATTTGCCACCACAGCGCACGCATCGAAGCAAGGCGTGCATACATCTGTCCGACTGCGATGCGCTTGGTTGCAAACATGCGCCGGTCTGCGGCTGGCTGGCCTGGCACTTCGCCGCGCAAATAGGCAACAGTAAAATCAAACGCACCTTGCGCGAGGCCCATATAGGCGGGTGACAAAGTTGCCATCACATGTGGGAAATGCGGCAGCGTCTTGATGAAAATGCCTTTCGGCATCATCAGGTCATCTTCGGAGACAAACACGTCTTTGAGTATCAAATCACGACTGTTGGTGCCGCGCATCCCAAGCGGATCCCACGTTCCTGCCACGGTGAGGCCCGGTGCATCTTTATGTACCACGAATATCATCGTGTCTTCATGGCGCGGCTCAATACCTTCGAAAATCTCCGTGCAAACGATTGAGTAATAATCGCAATAGCCTGCAAGGCTAGCGAATTTCTTGAACCCGTTAATGCGCCAGCCGCCTTCGACCTTGCGGCACTGGGTCTGCGTTGGCTTTGAGGTCCAGTTTTGTCCGGCTTCCGAAATCGGCTGCGAGTAAATGCCCTGTTCTTTCACAGCCCGTCGAAATTGGCGCTCGCGCAACGGCGCAAATGCGGCCCGTTCTGCATCCGTCAGATGCGGCATTTCATACATGAAGCGTGACCACATCATCGATGAATTGTGCATATTAAATGTCAGCGCTGTTGCGCCGCAATATTTGGCAATCTCAGCGCCCACCATGGCATATTCGCCAAGCGAAAACCCATGCCCGCCAAATTCCTCGGGGATTGTCAGCGTCATCAACCCCTCGGCGGCCAGATCGCGATAATTCTCCACTGGAAATGTTGCATCAATATCGATGCCCGCCGCGCGGTGGCCGAATTGTTCACGGCCCAGCACATTGATCCGGTCTAAAACTGCAGATACTTCCGGCCGCACGCGCGACATGTCGTAGTAATCTGCTGGTACGCTCATCGGGTGCCAAGATTGGGGATGCAAAGTTTGGGTGGCTGCTTTGATTGGCGCATTCATGCTGTGAACTCCTCTAATAATTTTCCGTCGCGAACGACGACTTGCCCATCCAGTGCGATGGTACAGTTGCGCATGGGCAGATCAAAATGACCCAATGTAAAACGACCAGCATATTGGTTGGCGCCGGTTGACCAAAGAAACGAGCCTGCCAGTGCGCGAAATTCTACCGCTTGCATGTCGCGCTTGTCGTACATGGCCGCTGATACCCATTGCGCGACAGGATGCGTGCCCCATCCCACATGGGACATGCCAAAAGCGTTCTGATCATTCCACGTTTCGAGATATTCTTTGAAGTGCAGCGCATCGATGCCGTCCCCTGTGATGGAGGTGATAAAGTCGTTCTCGATGATGATATCAATGCGACTGGTCAGATAAGTTTTGAATGTCAAATTCATATCGCCAATATCCATGACGATGCGCCCGTTCACACAATTTTTGCCTGGAAACGCGAGGCACAGTCCACCTGGCCAATGGGCGACGGAGCCGGGCGTCGTTCCAAAGCCCGGTGTTCCCCCACAAGGCGCATCGCGCAAATCGACGATGAGATCAGTGCCCGCTTTTGACGTCACCCGCATTTCGCTGGCAGCTTTCAAAAGCGCCACACCGCGATAGACGCGCGTCGCGTGTTCAGCCTTCGGCTCGGTGCGCTCAAGAATTTCTGGATGCTCATTGGTGATCACCAACAAACGTGCGCGCCCTGCACTTTCAATCTCGGGCCATTCCGGCGCGTGGATCATGCCCTCGACGGTGCAATCGACCACGACATCGACCAGTTTCAGCGCTTCAATCACCGCGCGGTTGCCTTGAATGGCCCAAGAAGTTCCCGTCGATTTAACTGGAACGGGAGCAACAAGCGGCGGCGTTGGCATTTGTATCATGCAAAACTCAGCGCCCACATCATAGGCTGCGAGTTCGCACAAATGCACCAAAACAGGCCGCGACTGGGTTTCGGAAATAATGGCAATCTTGGTGCCATGGCCAATGCCATTTAGGACGAAGACGCGCCTGAAAGCAGCAAGCCACTTCCCCTCAATGCGTTCTTGCAGCATACTTCCCTCCCTAAGAAATTTTACTACTCAGTTTAGTAAATAGAGATAGGATTTGCATGTCAAGGTATTTTCGAAAATTTTTTACTTTTTCGATTGATACATTTGTACACGAGCTCATGGCGGCGGCGTTTTCGAAGATCGAGCAACCTGAAAGCTAGCCGCGAGATGGTACGCAGCTGTGCTCCAGATGCGTCTGAGACGACTTCGAGACTGGTATTTTTCACACTTTGAAAAGGCTAAACCGTCAAATGCCGTCGTACTTCTTTGAGGTCTAAATCTGAGGCAGGGCCAGAGTGGACAACGAGGCCGCGGTCCATAATGTGGACTTGATCTGCCAGTTCGCGGCAGAAATCGAGATATTGCTCGACAAGCAACACCGCAATGCCCGCCGTATCGCGTAGGTACCTAATCGCACGCCCAATATCTTTGATAATTGAAGGCTGGATGCCTTCCGTCGGCTCATCCAGAACCAAAAGCTTTGGCCGCATTACCAGCGCCCGGCCAATGGCAAGTTGTTGCTGTTGACCACCTGACAAATCGCCCCCGCGCCTATGCAACATCGTCTTCAAAATAGGAAACAATTCAAATACATGTTCGGGAATATAGCGCTCGCCCTTGGGCGCGGCGGCGTAACCTGTGATCAAATTTTCGCCGACCGACAACAGCGGAAACACTTCGCGCCCTTGCGGTACTAACCCGATGCCAGCGCGCGCACGGTCTTGTGCCGGTTTACTGCCCAGCACTTTTCCATCGAATGAAATACTGCCAGATGTCAATTTGTGATGACCGGCGATCGAGCGGATGAGACTGGTCTTGCCCACGCCGTTGCGTCCAAGAATGCAGGTAATTTGCCCTTGTTTTGCGGTAAGATTAACACCACGCAACGCCTCCGCTGCGCCATAGTGAAGTACTGCTTTGTCAACAGTCAGCATCGCTATCTCCCCAGATACACTTCGATAACGCGCGGATCAGCGCTAACAAAATCAAGACTGCCCTCAGACAGCACCGATCCTTCGTGCAGACAGGTCACTTTAACATTCAGCGATCGCACGAAATGCATGTCATGCTCTACAACGACCACGGAACGGGTCTTGGCTATGTCCTTCAAAAGACTGGCTGTTTCCTCAGTCTCCGCATCGGTCATCCCGGCAACTGGTTCGTCCACAAGAAGTAGCTTAGGCTCTTGCGCCAGCAGCATGCCAATTTCCAGCCATTGTTTTTGGCCATGGCTGAGGTTGGCCGCCAGATCATTGCGCCGTGCTGTCAAGCGCACCGTTGCCAAGATTTCATCAATGCGTTCACTTTGTGACGGGGTGCGACTGTAGAAGAGCGAAGCAAAGACACCACGTGGACCAGCCAAGGCGAGGACCAGATTGTCCTCAACCGTATGGCTTTCAAAAACTGTTGGCTTTTGGAATTTGCGCCCAATACCTTTTTGCGCAATTTCGGCTTCGTCGTGATTGGTCAGGTCAATATCGCCGTCGAAGAACACCTCGCCTTTGTCTGGGCGGGTTTTTCCAGTGATAATGTCCATCATCGTGGTTTTACCCGCACCATTGGGACCAATGATTGCCCGCATTTCACCCTTTTTCAGGATGAATGACAGATTGTTTATGGCCTTGAAGCCGTCGAACGCGACGGAAACATCATCGAGATAAAGGAGGCTTTCAACACGCGCCATAATCTACTCCGCCGCCGCTGGTTCAACTGCATTAACGGCAATAGGGTTTGCCACTTTTTTAGTTTTGAACTTTGAGAAAAGACCTGCCACTCCGCTTGGTAGGAAGATCGTGGCAAAGATGAACAGTGCACCAAGTGCAAAAAGCCAATATTCGGGCAGCAGACCTGTAAACCAGCTTTTCCCGCCATTGACTAAGAATGCGCCGATTACTGGACCAAAAATTGTGCCGCGTCCGCCAACTGCCGTCCAAATAACCACTTCAATAGAATTCGCAGGGGCGAATTCACCCGGGTTAATGATACCGACTTGCGGCACATATAATGCACCGGCAACCCCCGCCATCATGGCAGAAACCGTGAAAGCAAACAGCTTCACATATTCAGGTCGATACCCTAAAAACCGCGTGCGCATTTCCGCGTCGCGCACCGCCACCATCAGCTTACCATACTTCGATGTAGTAATGGTGCTTGCGATCAACATGCCTGAAATCAATGCGATCGAACTGGCCACAAAAAGAGCGGCACGGGTTTGCGGTGCTTGAATATTATACCCCAAAATGTCTTTGAAATCAGTCAATCCATTGTTGCCGCCAAAGCCAAACTCGTTGCGGAAAAATGCGAGCAACAATGCATAGGTCAACGCTTGTGTGATGATTGACAAGTAGACACCGGATACGCGGCTGCGAAATGCAAACAGACCAAACAGGAATGCGATCAATCCTGGTACGAGGAGCACCATCAGCGCAGCGAACCAGAAATGGTCAAATCCCATCCAAAACCAAGGTAGCTCTTTCCAATTCAAAAAGACCATAAAGTCCGGTAACAACGCATTGCCGTACGAACCACGTGCACCAATTTGGCGCATCAAATACATGCCCATAGCATAGCCGCCGAGCGCAAAAAATGCGCCATGCCCAAGCGATAAAATCCCGCAGTAACCCCAAACCAAATCCAGAGAAAGTGCAAGCAAGGCGTAGCAAAGATACTTGCCTAAAAGCGCGACCATGTAAGGTGGCACATGAAAAATGCTGTCAGTCGGAATGGCGAGATTTAACACCGGAACAAGAATTCCTAGCCCAAGTATAATAGCGCAAACAATCAATATCCGCCGGTCGTGCCTACCAGAAAAAAGCCATTGTGAAATCATGCGTCCACCGCCCTGCCCTTGAGGGCAAACAATCCACGCGGACGCTTTTGGATGAACAGAATGATCAGCACCAACACTAGGATTTTGGCGAGCACTGCGCCCGCATAGGGCTCCAAAAATTTATTGGCGACGCCCAGTGTGAGTGCGCCGACTAATGTGCCCCAGAGATTGCCTACCCCGCCAAACACCACCACCATGAAACTATCAATGATATAACTTTGGCCAAGGTCCGGCGACACATTATCAATCTGGCTCAGCGCCACACCGGCAATGCCCGCAATGCCTGAGCCCAACGCAAATGTCAGCGCGTCTACCCAAGGGGTGCGAATGCCTACAGATGCCGCCATGCGCCGGTTTTGTGTCACTGCCCGCATTTGCAAGCCAAAGGATGTGCGTTTCAAAACCACCAAAAGCGCGAAGAAAATGGCCAACGCGAATATCAAAATCCAAAACCGGTTCCATGTGATGGCGATTTGACCGAGTTGAAAACCGTCGGACATCCACTGCGGATTTGAAACTTCACGGTTGGTCGCACCGAAAATTGTGCGGATGGTTTGCTGCAGAATGAGCGATACCCCCCATGTAGCGAGCAATGTTTCGAGCGGTCGCCCGTAAAGCAGGCGAATGACGGAACGCTCAATCAAAAGCCCAGCTGTGCCCGCGACAAGAAATGCCAGTGGCAGCGCAAAGGCGAGAGACCACTCGATAAGGCTCGGCGCGTTGGTGATAAGAAATTGTTGCACGACAAATGTGGTATAAGCGCCCAACATCACCATCTCGCCATGCGCCATATTGATGACGCCCATAACGCCAAATGTAATGGCAAGGCCGATGGCGGCGAGCAATAACACGGAACCCAACGAGATGCCGTACCAGACATTTTGTCCGGCATTCCATATTTGCAGCCGGTTGTTGATGCCGGAAATTGAATTGTTCAACAGCGCCGCAGCGTCCCCTTCAATTTTTCCAACGGCGCCATTCAACGTTTGCAACGCATCCCGGTCGCCGCGGGAGGCAATGATTTTGATCGCATCACTTAGTGCCGCTTGGTCTTTTGAAGTGCCCAGTAAAATTGCGGCTCGGGCTTCCTGCATTCGCCGTTTTACTGCCATGTCGCCCTCGCCTGCGATGGCGCTTTCTAACGGCGTAAGCTGCGTCGCGTCAGCGCTGGCGAAAATTGTGTTGGCCGCCTCCAGCCGAACTTTCCGGTCCTTGGCGAGCAACGTCATGCCAGAAAGTGCTGTGGCGATTTTGCGGCGGATTGAGTTTTTGATTTTCAACTTTTCGATTGTGGCGCCTGCGGTCTCTCCAACCGCCTCTCCTGTGACGGGATCAAGCAATGTAGTGCCACCGACATTTGTTACAAATATTTTACTGTCGTCTTTACGCAACACCAACAGACCGTCATTCAAAGCGTTGAGCGCTATCGTCGCAAGCGGGTCGCTCGTCGCGCCAAGCGCGTCGATGCCGGCCTCGATCGATGCGTACCCATTGCCTTCGGCAAATTTGGCTATGGCAGCGCGTACGGATGCCTCGTCAGCGCGGGCTGCGAGCGAGCATTGTAGTAGCATTGCCAGAAATACAAAACGCAATATCAAGCGCCAAGCCATAGGCTGTCCAGTCTTCAAAGAAATGGTGAGCAGATGGGCGGGGAGGAGGTCGCCCATCTGCTCAGTGGTGAAACGGTTACTGTGCCGGCGTCGCGCCGAGGCAAGCTTTTGTTTCAGTGTTGTAGTTGCCGCACTTTAACGTCACCCAATCAGCCTCGAGTGGCTTGGATTCTGGCAAGTAATCGGTCCATGCATCACCGGCCACGAGGTCCGGTGTTTTCCACACGGTTTCGAATTGACCATCGGCTTGTATTTCGCCAATCAGCACAGGCTTGGTGATATGGTGGTTCGGCAACATCTTGGACATGCCACCTGATAGGTTTGGCGCTTCAATGCCTGGCAGTGCATCAATCACCTTGTCCGGATCAGTCGTGCCTGCCGCTTCAACAGCTTTGATCCACATGTTAAAGCCAATGAAATGGGCTTCCATCGGGTCGTTGGTCACGCGCTTGTCATTCTTAGTGAATGCTTTCCAAGTCTTGATAAACTCCGCATTGACCGGCGCATCGGCGGACTGGAAATAATTCCAAGCAGCAAGATGGCCTACCAGCGGCGCGGTATCAAGGCCCGCCAGCTCTTCTTCGCCAACCGAAAAGGCAACGACCGGAAGGTCTTCAGCTTTGATACCTGCGTTTCCGAGTTCCTTGTAGAATGGCACGTTGGCATCGCCGTTGATGGTGGAAACGACCGCTGTTTTTTTGCCTTCCGAACCAAATTTTTTGATGTCAGCAACAATGGTCTGCCAATCGGAATGTCCAAATGGAGTGTAATTGATCATGATGTCTTCTTTGGCGACACCTTTGGCCAAAAGATAGGCTTCCAAGATTTTATTGGTGGTACGCGGATAAACATAATCCGTGCCTGCTAACACCCAGCGTTTCACAGCGCCACCTTCGTCGGACATCAAATAGTCGACTGCGGGAATGGCCTGCTGGTTTGGCGCAGCGCCGGTGTAGAACACATTGCGTTCGGACTCTTCGCCCTCATATTGCACAGGGTAGAACAGAATATTGTTCAGTTCTTTGAACACTGGCAGCACCGATTTGCGCGATACGGAAGTCCAACAACCGAACACGGCGGCGACTTTGTTTTTCTCGATCAGCTCGCGCGCCTTTTCAGCGAACAGCGGCCAGTCTGAAGCCGGATCAACAACAACTGCTTCGAGTTGTTTGCCCAGCAAACCACCTTTGGCATTTTGCTGTTCGATCAACATCAGCATGGAGTCCTTCAGCGTGGTTTCTGAAATTGCCATTGTGCCCGAGAGCGAATGAAGAATGCCGACTTTAATCGTGTCGTCGGCCGCAAACACTGGCATCGCAAGCGCACTGAAAGCGAGCAATGACGCGGTAGTTGAGAGAAAGGACCGTCTGTTGATAGTGCTCATGGAGCCTCCTAAAGGAATTGATTACAACAGATTGGAGACAGCAATCTCTGTGCCAGACTCGTTTGACGGGAAGGCTCGAGCACGTTCTGTCTCGTTAAGTGAATGATTTAATGAAATAAAAAAATCAAATGGAGTTTTTTGTTGGGCGACGCAATCGTTGCCCAAGGCTAATATTTTTGCCAGCCAAAGCTGCCTTGCTTAGATGTTTGCTATATTTTTAACCGCTGCACAAATTTTATGCTGATTATTGGGGTGCGGTTCGTTAGGCCTTTATGTTATTTGTCAGCCCACGTCGGCCTTGTCAGATCAAACGGCTCGCCCATTCGTACATAGCCTGCGCCAAAGGTGCGAGCGACGAGATCGAGTTTGAGTGTATCGACGTGACCACGCTCAGGATCTTTCACAAATTCGTCGGCGATATGAATAGCCACAACGCGGCCGACGACGAGAATCTGGTTAGGACCGGTTTCAAGAAAGGTGTGGGTGACGCACTCGAACGCGACGGGACTGGCGGAAATGCGCGGCGGTGCAATATGAATGCTGGGCGTGGTTGCAAGGCCCGCCAACTCTATTTCGCTAATGTTGGCAGGCGCGTTGACAGCTGTCTCATTCATGCTTTCAACAAGGTTCATCGGCACTAAGTTTATGACAAACTCGCCTGTATCGAGGATGTTTTGAGCGGTGTCTTTTGTACCTTTTTTGGGATCACGCAAAATACCGAGCGCAACGGTTGGCGGGGCGGAACCCATGACGTTGAAAAAGCTAAATGGTGCGGCGTTGAGCAAGCCAGTTTTGCTGCGCGTCACGGTCCAAGCGATTGGCCTTGGAACAACGGTGGCGGCAAGCAGTTTGTAGGCAATCGCAGTGTCGGTTTTACTCAAGTCGTAATACATAAACTATGCTTCCCCGACCGCTATCTTGGAAGCCGTATCGACCTTGAGTTGGAAAACATCGGGCCGCGCATAATGGCCTGTAACGTCAAAATCAAACTTCGCCCGCATGATGTCGGCGGGGTCGAGTTCGGCGAATAATATGGTTTCGCCGTTAAAGTCTGGCCCTGCCAATACTTTGCCGGATGGACTGATAATTGCGCTGCCACCGCGCATCATGATGGTATCCGGATCATCGCCCAAAGCGGATTCATGTATGTTGGAGTACGCGCCGCGCGTGATGTGCTGGCATGCAGTTAGCACGAAGCAACGCCCTTCTAAGGCCACGTGCTGCATCGTTGGCACCCATGTATCGCGGTCGTCAGCGGTTGGTGCGCAATAAAGCGTCACGCCTTGATTGAACATATGCATGCGTAAGGCCGGAATATAATTTTCCCAGCAAATCACCGCGCCGACCGTACCTAGTTCAGAACGCACAGCGGTCATCGTTGACCCATCACCAAAGCCCCAGATTAGCCGTTCACCGGCGGTGGGCATCAGCTTTCGATGTTTCGCAACAAGCCCTTTGCTGCCATCAATATAAAGCGCGGTGCAATACAGTGTTGCGCCATCGCGCTCGATCACGCCGATCACACAAAAGACTTGCGTTTCCGCTGCCGCTTCGATGACGACGCCGAGCTCCGGTCCATCCAAATCAATCGCCGCTGCATGGTAGCGAGCGAAAGCTTCTCGGCCTTCGGGTTTGCGCATGCCGATGGGCGCACCAAAACTGGCGCCTTTTGGATAACCGCCGATCAGTGCCTCAGGAAATACCGCAAGTTTCGCGCCCTTGGCCGCAGC
>JBGTAU010000589.1:0-7124 GCA_041749675.1 Rhizobiaceae bacterium
CAACCCAAAAAACCCAACCCAAAAAACCGAAACCAAAAACCAAGGAGCCCGCTATGTGGAAAGGTGTATTTCCCGCAGTCACCACCAAATTTCATGCCGACGAAACATTGGATTTCAAGGAAATGGAACGCTGCTTCGCGTTGCAGATTGATGCCGGCGTTGATGGTTTAATCGTTGCCGGTTCGCTCGGCGAGGGCCCGATGCTGAGCGTTGAAGAGCGCACTGAAGTCTTCAAAGTTGCCCGCTCCGTTGCAGGCAAACTTCCAGTCCTCATGACAGTTAACGAGGCTGGAACGCGTGAAGCCGAGGTCGCCGCCCGTGCGGCTGCCAACGCCGGCGCTGATGGCCTCATGGTCGTACCTTCCATGGTTTATCACACCAACCCAGCAGAGACCGTCGCCACATTAAACGACGTTGCCAATGCGGGCGGATTACCCATTATGATCTACTCCAACAAAGTCGCCTATCGTGTCGATGTGACTTGCGACATCATGGAAGAACTGGCTGCCAATCCCCTATTTGTTGCAGTCAAAGAATCCTCTGACGATATCCGCCGCTCGACCGATATTATCAACCGCTTCGACAATCGTTTTGCACTCTTCACAGGCGTAGATAATCTTGCCTACGAAGCCTTAGCCGTTGGTGCAGTCGGTTGGGTCGCAGGGCTTGTCGTTGCTTTTCCAAAAGAAACCGTCTCAATCTACCGCCTGATGCGTGCAGGTCGTCATGCTGAAGCACTCGAAATCTATCGCTGGTTCCGCCCGCTGCTCGATCTCGATGTTTCGAGCTATCTTGTGCAAAACATCAAGCTCGCCGAAGCCATTGCTATCGGCACAACAGAACATGTGCGCCGTCCACGCAAGCCGCTCACCGGAGAAACCCGTGCGCGTGCTGAAAAAATCATCCGCGACGCCATCGCCGCCCGCGCGGAATGGGCCGACAGCTGAGTTGTCCCATGGCTCGTAAATCCATCATCATTGTCGGCGGCGGGATCATAGGGATCAACGCCGCCTGCTTTCTCAGCGAGGCCGGTCACACCGTGACAGTGGTCGACCGCGATGGCATTTGCGAAGGCACCAGTTCCGGAAATGCTGCAGCTTTAGCTTTTTCCGACATCCTGCCGATGGCGCACAAAGGCATGCTCAAAAACCTGCCCCGCTGGTTGATGGATCCTCTTGGTCCTCTCTCGATTCCCCCGACCTATTTCCCAATCATTTTGCCCTGGCTCTGGCGACTGATCCGCGAAGGCAGTAATTCAAAGCGCGAACGATCCATTGCCGCGCAAGTATCCATGATGAAACTATCAAGCCACGAAACGCTGTCATTGGCGGACCGCGCGGGCATTGCTTCAATGATCCGCAACGATGGCTCTCTCGAACTTTACACCAGCGAAGCATCATTCCAATCCAGCTTGCCCAATTGGGCCTTGCGCGAAAAACATGGAATCCCGTTTGAACATGTTCGCGGCACTCGCCTTGCCGATCTTCAACCCGGCCTCGCCCTGTCTGTCATTGCCGCCACCTTCTCGCCCACGTGGCGCACCGTCTCTAATCCGCAGGACTACGGCAAAGCTCTATGGACTTATGCCCAAAGTCTTGCCGCAAAGTTCGAACACGGCACAGTGCGTGAACTTCGCCCGTTCCAAGGCGGAGCGAGGGTGGTGCTCGCAGATGGCCGTGCATTGGATGCAAGCTATGTCGTCAATTGCGCTGGCGCGTGGTCACACACATTGGCCGCCGCCATCGGCGATTTTATGCCGCTTGAAACAGAGCGCGGCTACAACACCACGCTCCCAAAATCCGCATTCAGCGCCAAGCGCATGTTGATCTTTGGTGAAGACGGTTTCGTCCTCACGCCCTTGTCGAACGGCATCCGCATCGGCGGCGCGGTTGAACTGGCCGGTCTAAAGCGTCCCCCAAACTATCGGCGCTCGGACGCCATGCTGACAAAAGCCAAACGCTACCTTCCCGAACTAAACACCGAAGGCGGCACGCAATGGATGGGCTACCGGCCTTCACTACCGGATACATTACCTGCCATTGGGCGCTCCAAAGCAACACCGCACATTATTCATGCCTTCGGTCATGGCCATCTCGGCCTCACCCAATCCGCCGCGACAGGGCGCTTGCTCACTGATATCATTTCAGGGCAAACATCGGCTATCGACATGGCACCGTTCAACCCACATCGCTTTTAGAGAATTCCATGCGCCACACCTTTACTTGCATCGATGGTCACACCTGCGGCAACCCTGTTCGTCTTGTGGCGGGCGGCGGCCCGATCCTCCATGGCAAGACCATGATGGAAAAGCGCGCGCATTTTCTTGAAGAATTCGACTGGATACGCCAAGGCCTAATGTTCGAGCCACGCGGCCACGACATGATGTCCGGCTCAATTCTTTACCCACCAACCCGTGACGACTGCGACATTGCCATTCTCTTCATCGAAACGTCTGGCTGCCTGTTCATGTGCGGCCACGGCACCATTGGCACCGTGACCATGGGCTTGGAAAACGGTCTCATCAAGCCAAAGACCCCCGGACTTTTGCGCCTCGATACACCAGCCGGACTGGTCACCGCTGAGTACACCATGAACGGCGAATATGTCGAAGAAGTGCGCATCACCAACGTGCCTTCGTTCCTCTATAAATCCGACCTCGAAGTTGAATGCCCTGACTTAGGAACCTTAAAAATCGACGTCGCGTATGGCGGAAACTTTTACGCCATCGTAGACACTCAAAAGAACTTCCGCGATATGGCCGATTACACCGCACTCGACTTCATCAAATGGAGTCCAATTTTGCGCCAGCGGCTCAATGAACTTTATACATTTGTGCACCCTGAAAATCCCACCATCAACCATGTTTCGCATCTTCTTTGGACCGGCGCGCCGTTGCACCCAGAAGCTCATGCCCGCAATGCCGTATTCTATGGCGAAAAGGCCATCGACCGCTCGCCATGCGGCACTGGCACCTCCTCGCGCATGGCGCAATTGTTCGCCCGCGGCGACTTAAAGGTCGGCGAAGATTTCGTTCATGAGTCCATCATCGGCTCGCTATTCAAAGGCCGCGTTGAGCGCGAAACAAATGTCGCCGGCTTCAAAGCCATGGTTCCATCCATTGGCGGATGGGCATGCCAGACTGGCTTCAACACAATATTCATTGACGACCGCGACCCCTTTGCCCATGGATTCACGGTGCGTTAACCTTTCAACACGCTTATTTTGACCAGAGATTCACAAGCTTAACGCGACAAATCCGTAAAAAATTGGCTAATATCTTTGCTGATTGCTTATTTAGTGGTCATTTTCACTAAAAACAACGTTACCCAGAGTCAATTTGCCTAATTGAGTCAAAAATCTGTTGCAATCCACGTCCGGCTCGTTAGTTGTTTAAGAAACGGGAATGCGAGCTGGCAAAGATCAGCCAACCGGGGGTAACACGGACAATGGAATACTTCTTCCAGCAAGTGATCAATGGCATCACTTTGGGCTCGATCTACGGCCTCATCGCCATCGGCTATACGATGGTTTATGGCATTATTGGCATGATCAATTTCGCCCATGGCGATATTTTTATGGTTGGCGCGTTCATCGCCTTGATCACCTATCTTATCTTAACAACCATGTTCGTTGGCGTGCCGGTTGCGCTCGCCTTGATGATTATGATTGTAGTGGCAATGGTGCTAACCAGCCTGTGGAACTGGTCAATTGAGCGTGTGGCATACCGCCCGTTGCGCGGCTCGTTCCGCCTCGCCCCGTTGATCACAGCCATCGGCATTTCCATTGCGTTGTCGAACTTTATCCAAGTCGCACAAGGCGCACGCAACAAAGCTATTCCGGCGCTGGTCACCGGCAATTATAATGTTTTTGGAACAAACCTGATCATTTCGCTTAAGCAAATCCTGATCGTGCTTGTAACCGCCGTGCTGCTCTTTATCTTCTGGTACATCGTCAACAAAACTCCACTCGGCCGCGCCCAACGCGCCTGTGAGCAAGATCGTAAAATGGCCGCGTTGGTCGGCATCGACGTTGATCGTACTATCTCGATCACCTTTATCATGGGCGCAGCGCTCGCCGCCGTCGCCGGTACGCTTTACCTCTCTTACTATGGCGTGATTGTGTTCACTGACGGCTTCGTGCCCGGCGTCAAAGCCTTCACCGCTGCCGTCCTCGGCGGCATCGGCTCGCTGCCTGGTGCCATGCTCGGCGGCCTGGTCATTGGCCTCATTGAAGCGCTTTGGTCCGCCTATTTCTCGATTGATTATAAAGACGTCGCTGCATTCTCAATTCTGGCCATCGTTTTGATTTTCATGCCATCTGGCCTGCTTGGTCGTCCTGAAGTGGAGAAGGTGTAAACCCATGTCAAGTTCCTCCATTACAGCTGTACCAGAGCGCAATCTGCAAAAATCGCTCGCCGAAGCCCTGTTCACGGGTATCATTTCCTGCGGCCTCTTTGTTTTGTTGATCGGCTTTGAATCCGTGCAAAACATCCGCAATGAACTGATCTTGAACACCCGCTGGCCGTTATTCTGGTCAGTTGTGGCCATCGCTACCATTGGCCGCTTCATCATGTCCTACTACATCCGCCCCAATCAGGCGGCCAACAAGATGAACAAGCCCGCGCCAAAAGCCGGCGTTGCCGAACCCACTTGGTTCAAGCAGAATTTCAACAAAATCGCGTTGGTTTGCCTTCTGCTTTACCCGCCTATGGTACTCTGGCTTGCCGGCGTCAACGGCTCGCTCAAATGGGTCGATAACTTTGGCATCCAAATCCTGATATACGTGATGCTGGCTTGGGGCCTTAACATCGTCGTCGGCCTCGCTGGACTGCTTGATCTGGGCTACGTCGCTTTTTACGCCGTTGGCGCTTATTCCTACGCACTTCTCTCCAGCAATTTTGGGCTTTCATTTTGGGTGTTGCTGCCGCTGGCCGGTATTTTAGCCGCCTTTTGGGGCATAATCCTTGGCTTCCCAGTTCTGCGACTGAGGGGAGACTATTTGGCGATTGTCACATTGGCGTTTGGCGAAATCATAAGGCTTGTGCTCATCAATTGGACGGCAGTCACCAAAGGTGGCTTTGGGATATCTGGAATTGCCAAGGCAACACTTTTCGGTTTCGTGGAATTTAATGCCAAACCGGATGGTTTTGCTGCCACGTTCGGCTTGGCACAGTCATCCGCCTATTACAAAATCTTCCTGTACTACCTAATCTTGGCACTAGCGATGCTGACAGCCTACGTTACCATTCGCTTGCGCCGTTTGCCAATTGGCCGTGCATGGGAAGCGTTGCGCGAAGATGAAGTTGCATGTCGCTCGCTTGGCATCAATACAACGACAACCAAACTGACAGCCTTTGCCATTGGAGCAATGTTCGGCGGTTTTGCCGGTGCATTCTTCGCAGTACGTCAAGGTTTTGTTTCCCCAGAAAGCTTTGTGTTCTTGGAATCCGCCGTCATTCTGGCAATCGTTGTCTTGGGCGGTATGGGTTCGCTCACCGGCATTGCCATCGCGGCGGTGGCCATGGTGGGCGGCACAGAAATGCTACGCCAACTCGATTTCTTGAAGGCTGTTTTTGGCGATAATTTCACCCCTGAACTTTACCGCATGCTGATCTTTGGTTTGGCGATGGTTGTGGTCATGCTTTACAAGCCACGCGGCTTTGTCGGCACCCGCGAACCAACCGCATTCCTCCACGCTGATCACCGCGCCATTTCAGGTGAGTTTTCCAAAGAGGGGCATGGTTAATGGCCATCGAAAATAAGAAGACAACCATGTCTGATCCAATCCTGACTATTGATCATGTGTCCATGAAGTTTGGTGGCCTTGTCGCGGTCAATGATCTGTCGTTCCAAGCTGAGCGCGGCGAAATCACCGCCCTCATCGGCCCCAATGGCGCTGGAAAGACTACGGTGTTCAACTGCATCACCGGTTTTTATAAGCCCACCGAAGGCATGATGACCCTCAATTTGAAAGATGGTCAAAAGTTCCTCTTGGAGCGTATGCCGGATTTTGAAGTCAACAAAAAAGCCCGGGTTGCCCGCACTTTCCAAAACATTCGCCTGTTCTCAGGACTAACGCTTTTGGAAAACTTACTTGTCGCGCAGCACAACACCTTGATGAAGGCATCCGGTTACACGGTGCTTGGCCTGTTTGGCTTTCCGTCCTACACTAAGGCTTCCAAAGCATCAGTAGCAAAAGCCCGCCATTGGCTCGACCGCATCGGTTTGACCGATCGCGCGGATCGCCCCGCAGGTGATTTGCCCTACGGCGCGCAGCGCCGCCTCGAAATAGCCCGTGCCATGTGCACCGAGCCTGAGCTGCTCTGCCTTGATGAGCCTGCCGCTGGACTAAACCCACGCGAATCTGCCGAGTTAAACACTCTCCTCACCGCCATTCCAAAAGAAACCGGCACATCCATCCTGCTTATCGAGCATGACATGTCGGTCGTCATGGAAATCTCCGATCACGTCGTGGTTCTGGAATATGGCACCAAGATTTCTGATGGCACGCCCAAACACGTGCAATCTGACCCGAAAGTTATCGCGGCCTACCTTGGCGTTGATGAAGATGAAGCGACCGCTATTGTTTCCAGTGGTCCTGAGTCCATCATTGAAGGCTTCGATGGCGAACCAGATGCCAACCATGCCCCGCGCAGTTCCGCATCCATGTTCGCCGGTCCAATTGATCAAACCATCGGTCATTCATCCGGCGGCGAAACCATCAAAGTCTCGCCCGGCGCATCCAAGGCGAACCGCGTGAAAGCCAGTGTAGTATCAAAGCCAGTAGCAGCCAAGCCAAAAGCAGCGACAGCAAATTCCGCCAAAGCGCCGGTCGCAAAATCAACCTCGACTTTAGCAAAGTCATCAGCCAAGGCCGCAACAGCCAAGCCAGCAATTGGTAAGACTGCTCCTGTTGCTACGAAGTCCAAGCCAATAGCAGCGGTTGCCAAACCGGCGGCAGCTATCACGAAGCCATCAGCAGCCAAAAGTGTTGCGGTAAAAACTGTCTCCGCTAAACCAGCGGCTTCTATTCTGCCCGATGATCTCAAGCGCATCAAAGGCATCGGCCCCGTCAATGACCGAAAACTCAACGCACACGGCATCACCACATTCAAGCAAATTGCA
>JBGTAU010000590.1:0-2032 GCA_041749675.1 Rhizobiaceae bacterium
CATAACCATGACAAAAGATTTTGGCGCTTTGACCGATGTGAGCAGCCGTTTCATTGTTTGCACTTGAGGCGCAAAACGACGATTGAACCCCACCATCAGATGAAGTTTGTTGGTTTCCAGTGCTGTTGAATAGGCTGCCTCAATAGATTCCAATTCTTCCATTGTAAGCGCCAATGGCTTTTCGACAAACACATGCTTGCCCGCGTTCAACGCAGCAGTAGTAAATCTCGCATGGCTATTGTGGCGTGTGGCAATGACCACTGTGTTCACGGTCTCATCGGCCAAAAGTGCAGAACTATCAGAATTTGCCTGAGCAAATCCGTTTGTCCGTCCCACCATCACGGAGCTTGTGCCTCCTGCGGAGGCAACCATCTGCAATGTCGCACCTGCGGCTTTGAAGGCAGGGATCAACATGCGCGAAGCATAATTGCCAGCTCCAATAAATCCTGCAACACAGGCCCCATGTGCCACCGAAACAGCGCTAAGCTGGGGCTTAAGGTGAATTTGCTGTATGTGGCGCTGTGCGACAGGGTGATTATAATTCAAAACAATGCCCAGCGCAGATTTATCCTCACTGAGTACATTGTAGGCGCGCTGCGCATCCTCAAATTCAAACCGATGACTGACGAGCTTGGAAGCATCAAGTGCACCAGTCGCCATCAGTCCAAGCACCGCCTCAAAATTGCGCGCTTCCGTCCAGCGAACAAATCCAATTGGATAATCTTGTCCCTTCTCCTCGTAAGAGGGGTCGTAGCGGCCAGGACCGTAGGAACAAGAGACTTGAAAGCTCAATTCTTTTTCATAGAAATCCGCTCTGTTAAGCTGCAAACCCGTCACGCCGACCAAAATGATGCGTCCACGCTTACGGCTCATTTTTGCCGCCTGCGGAATCGGATCCGCAGATTTTGTCGACGCCGTGACAATAACACCATCCACGCCTGGTCCGCCCGAGAAGGCGATACCTGCAGCAACTGGATCTTCGCCAACAGCAAGATTGCAGGTTTCAGCGCCATATTGCCGTGCCAAGGTCAGCTTAGAATCATCAAAATCAATAGCTAAAACGCGGCACCCTTGGGCTCGTAGCATTTGAACCGTCAAAAGTCCGATCAAGCCAACGCCAATCACTACAAAACATTCGCCAAGTGTTGGAGCGGCTAAGCGGATGCCTTGAAGGCCGATACTTGAAACGACGGTAAATGCAGCGGCTTCATCGGACACAGTATCGGGTATGTGCGCACACAAATTGCCGCCAACCAAAACAACATCGGCATGTGGGCCGTTGGAGACCACGCGGTCACCGACCTTGAACCCCTTTACCTCACTTGCACGAACAACGCCTACGGAAGAATAGCCCAAGGCAAGCGGTTGGGCGAGTTTGGCGCGCACCGCATCGATGGTCGTCATCAAACCATCAGTCGTTACCTTATCTAGCACTTGCCGCACTCTTTCCGGTTGACTGCGCGCCTTAGCAACTAAACTCGCCTTACCAAAATCCACCAGTGTTCGTTCAGTTCCCGTGGAAATGAGCGAGAGCGTCGTATCGATCAATATCGTACCCTGCCGTACTTGCGGAGCCGGAGCTTCCACCAACTCAGACTTGCCCGTGGAGAGGTTTTGGAGAATTTGTTTCATAATTTTTAACAGCCAATGACAGTGAAAGCGCCGGGAACTAAATGCAGCTACAAGAAAAACGTAGGTCAACGCAATAGTGCTCTCGACGCAGATTGCTCAATTACGCGTTGCTTAAGTTCAACATGGTCATAAAAATTTCGCTAATCATACCTACTACAAAGTGTTTCAGCCCCACACAGCCCTTGTGCAATTTTGTTCATCCGCTTTTACATTGCAAACAATCAGGCGCGAACACCCGACGTGTAGTACTTCAATTTCAAGCTAGGTTTCTCAACCAAGAACCACGAAAGTGCAGCAGCTAAGGCGGTTAAGATGGACATTAAAAGAAGCATCAAGTTTCCATTAAAAAATCCCACATAGATGATGCAATTAATAATCGGCATATGATATAAATATAAAC
>JBGTAU010000591.1:0-2618 GCA_041749675.1 Rhizobiaceae bacterium
ATTGGACCCATCCATGATCGGTTCCCAGCCCAACATGCCTTGCATGCCCTCAAGAATGGCACGAATGCCGCGCGGACCATCATAAGGTACGGGTTTGTTGCCATCGGTATAGAAGGGGAACTTCTCGTGCTCAGTGCCAAGTTTCCAATTGGATTTTGGCTTTTCACCTGAAGCAATAAACTCAATCAGCGAAGACGCGCCTTCAATGGGCGTCAAATCCGTCATATCCCGCGCCATTGTGTTGTCCCTCGATGCTGCAATTGTGGCCGTCTTGTGTCACGACACATGGCGTTTTGGAAGCTAGTAATCAAGTGGAGAGTTTGTGACAGTCAATCAAGAAAATTGATGGCTTTGCTAACGCCAATCCCCGATAATCGCCTGCACCACCGCGAGTGCTGCAACCGCCGCCGTATCGGCGCGTAGAATGCGAGGGCCGAGCGGGATGGCGGTGACGAAGGGCAGGGCGCGGAGTTGGGAGCGCTCTTGCTCAGAAAATCCGCCTTCGGGACCAATGAGTACGGCCAAGTATTTTTCGGAAATAGCGCCAAGTTTGCCAAGCGGATTGTTGGTCGACGCATCTTCATCGCAATAAATGATGCGGCGGTTTTGGTCCCATGTGCTGAGAAGTGCGTCTAACTTGAGCGGCTGCGCGACTTGCGGGATCGAAAGGATACCGCATTGTTCCGCGGCCTCGATGACATTGGACTGCAAGCGTTCGACACCGATTTTCTGCACTTGCGTGTGCTGGGTGAGCACTGGCTGTATGGTGCCCGCACCCATTTCAACGGCTTTCTGCACGAGATAGTCCAAGCGCCCGACTTTCAGCGGTGCAAAGAGAAAAACGAGATCCGGATGTAAAGTCTGTGGCCGCGTTTGGGTCAAAGGTGTAAGCGTCAACTTCTTCTTGGACACAAGAGTAAGTCGTGAATTCCATTCGCCGTCGTGACCATTGAACAGCAGGATTTCCGCACCCTCGGCAAGGCGCAAGACATTGATGAGATAGTTGAATTGCTCTTGGCTGGCAGCGATTGGCTCGCCCTCAGACAATGAAGGTTCAACAAAAAGCCGTTGCATGGTGTAATTGGCGCGCATGGCTTTTCGTGCCGTGTGGATTGGATTGCGTCAAGCCTCAAAGTGAGGCGGAAGGATGCCAAACCGGTTTGAAGCCATTTTGCAGGGCTGTCATGGAGAGGGCAGGCGTTAGAATTTGTGAGTTTTGGGCAGGTAGATCTGACCACGCGCCAACATCGCAATAACCATCGAAACTCCAACGCAATGCACGGGTTCCGCGCTTGGCAAACGCGCTTCCCTCAATGGCGATCATAGTGCCATCGGGTAATTTACCTACAAAGCCATCATCATATTTCGGTTTGTCGCCAAGTCTTTGGTTATGTAAAATGCGGTCCATGTCATCGACCGAACGCTCATTTTGACCAATACACTGCCGGTATTGCTTGAAGGCATCGCGCCTGCACAAAGCACAAGGTCTATGCCCTGCCGCGAGTGCGGTCACATCATCCAAGAAAAATAATTCCGTGTAACCCGCCCCCATAACCTCTCGATGCCAGTCTTTGTAAACGCAGGCGCAAATAATCCAACGCCGCGAGGCATAGCGGCGCTTCAACAGTGTTTTGGTCAATGGATCATGGATTTTCCCACCGCGATTGCCCATAAACAGGCCGCGTTGCGGGGTCACAACAATATTTCCAAAAGGATCTACGCGGTTTTGTAGCGGCATGTATGAAAAACTTTAGGGATTGTTAACCATGTTGGGTTGACTGTATCTATGTCTCAGGCAACACCAAGACACTCAGACAGAACGCCCAAAGTAGCGCTTTTATGCATGTACTCATAGTTCAAAATTTCGACTCCACAGGCCTTGGCCAAGTTTGCCAAGCGCTGGAAGAAGCCGGCGCCAGCCGCGATTATCGCAAGCCATACTTGGGCGAAGCACTCCCAGAAGATTGCGCTGAGCATGATGCAATCGTGGTGCTCGGCGGCGCGCAAAATGCTATCGACGATGAAAATCACCCCTATTTGCCAAAACTGGCGCAGCTCATGCGTTGTTTTGCGGACAATGATAAGGCAGCACTAGGCATTTGCTTAGGTAGCCAAATTTTGGCGCGCGCATTTGGCGCGACAAACCTGCTGGACCAAGCGACAGAGTTTGGTTGGTGCCAAGTTGATCTCACAGAGGCTGCAAAATCCGATCCTGTCCTCAGCGCGGTGCCGCAGTCATTTCCGATTTTCCAATGGCACAACGATACGTTTACACTGCCTGAGGGCGCAATTCGTTTGGCACAAAATGCCGTGACGCCCAACCAAGCGTTTCGCGTTGGCCGCGCCGCCTATGGCATTCAATTTCATTTTGAAGCGGATCAAATACTGGTCGAGAAATGGAATGATCGGTTTGCTGATTATTTGAACGAACACAAACCAAATTGGAAGCAGATGCACCCAATCGAAGCGGCCAAACACGGGACAAAATCCGATGCGGCAGGCCGCGCGATTGCCAAGGCATGGGTCGCGCAAATTAGGCCGATGAGCAAAGCGGCTTAAACTGCGTATTTGACGCCGGGCAAAACACACAACATTTCATATAAAAAGTTCGCGCCGAT
>JBGTAU010000592.1:0-1569 GCA_041749675.1 Rhizobiaceae bacterium
AAAGACAGATTAAAGCCAATCGATCGAACAGGTCTGCTCAATTGATTCTTCGTGGCACTAAATGATCTCGTTTCCGAATAGGTCAAAGAATAAGACGTACAGCTGTCGTCATAACCAAAACCGACGGCATTGCGTGCGAAATACTTGTTCTTAAGATCATAAGTCGTTGAACCAAATGCCCGCCAGTTTTCGTTAAACTTGACGCTTGCGTTGGCAGATACTTCATGGCGGTCGTTGATAAATCCATATCCAGGTTGTTTTTGGATAAATGCGTAACGCAGTGAACCAGACAATGGTGCACCAGAATACGCGACTTCAGCTTCGCCGCGGCGCATCTCAAAGGTTTTTTCGTCAAACCGTCCGCGAAGCGCCAGCGCAACACCGCTCGTGTTGCTGATGCCTGCCATCGCGACGACATCCGATGTGTCAGTCTCTAAACCCGAGTATGCACCAACATCGATAAGATCCGCTGAGGCAAATGAGTTGCGGCCTGACAAATGATAGGATTGTCCCAAGAGTGCATGGGCGCTCCAACCATTGGCAAACGCCCCGGAATAGCGCAGACCAACATTGGCACGCGTGCCACCTTCAACGCGATCCCAACCGGAAAATTTGTCACGCTCAAACAGGTTCGTAGCATCAAACACGAGGCTTTGCGCATCTTCATTCGGCAATTGTCCCGCAAATCGCTCGTTATTACGCGCAAAAATCTGAGCGATCGGTTCAAGTATATGCGTGGCTGAAGTGGTCGAAAACAAGATAGGCCAACGCACGTCAAGTCCGGCGGTTGCCATGCCGCGCATTGCCTGACTGCGCACAAGGCTGGCAGTGTCGATAAGATCAGCATCACCGCGCAGAGCCATAATCGGAGTGATTGACAAGCCGCCGGGCGCTATAAACGTTCGCTTCCACTCGAGTTCCGATGTGAAGCGACCGGAAGTACCTTTTGCGCCAGAAATATTGCCAAATGACGGCCCAACCAGCGCTACATTGTCTAACGCATCTCGACCAACGGCCCGGGCGTTGAAATCGAAGTTAAGTTCTCCGCCTAGCACTGGGTTGGGGGCAGTCCATGTATAATCTGCAACGCCCACCCACGGCTGTTTCTCGTCATCCAAGGCGGCAGCCGTTATTTGTTGCACATTGAATTTGTAGGCGTGTAAATCGAGATAATTGCGCCCTGTAAGACCGGTCAGGTAAATCTCATTTTTACGGTAATAGTCCGAAAAACCGTCAATACCATATGTATATGAGAAGTTTTTGTCAGTCTGCGCCATGACGTTCCAGCCGAAAGTCCAGCGCGGGTTTATCTGGAATTGGCCGGTCGTAGCAATCATGCCGCGATTTTTGTTGGCGCGGTCAACTGTATTAACAGCAAATTTATCAGGATTAATTTGATGAATGCCTGCCATCTTCAAAGTGTAGATGCCGTTATTTAAACGTTGGCGAAACTCGGCTTCGCTTAAAAAACCTTGCTTTGTATAGGCAGTCGTGGACAGCAGTAAATCATAACTTGGAGCGAGCGCCACATAAAACGGCACACGCAAACCAAAACCCAAATCGCTCTTA
>JBGTAU010000593.1:0-10696 GCA_041749675.1 Rhizobiaceae bacterium
GAAGGCCGGTCCAGATGCTTGTCCGTTCAATTATCTCTATTGGAATTTTCTCATTGAGCACGAAGTTCTACTCAAAAAGAATCAACGTATGTCCGTAATCATCGGCAATCTCGCCCGCATGAGCCCAGCGCGCAAAAATGAGATTGAAGCCGACGCCAGCAAATTCTTGCATAATTTACAGCCGTGGAAGTGACCAAAGAGAAATCTAAGAAGCAACCTTCATTTGGTTTTAGTGCGATCAGCACAGGTGCTTTAATCGCGCCGTCGCTTTCCGAAAGTCTCTCCCAACTCAACCGCACTGCGTCCAAACTTATCGCGCAATTTGTCCATTGCCCCTTCGGCCTTTGCGCGCTTTGTCGCTTGAACATCGACCAAATCGAGCGGATCTGCTAAGGTTGGATTTGAAAGATCAGAAACACCTACGCCGATAAGCCGAAACTTAGTTCCATCAATTTCTTTCTCCAATAGTTCGAGACCAGTGCGGAAAATACGGTCCGCGAGCTGCGTTGGGTCACTCAGTGCGCGATTGCGGGTTCTGCCTTTGAATTCTTTGGTTTTTAGTTTCAAAACTACAGTTCGTCCGGCTATTTCGCCCTGCTTGAGGCGTTTTGCTACTTTCTCCGATAGTATGCGCAATATTGGCCGCAAATCATTCAATTCCGACAAATCCTCCGTGAAGGTCGTTTCCGCTGAAATACTTTTCATGTCGCTTGAAGGATCAACTTTGCGCGTGTCCAGCCCGCGTGACAAGCGAAAAAGCCGTTGCCCCATAACCCCATAGCGCTTCATCAGGGCGCTCTCATCCATGGTCTGCAGCTGGCCAATCATGGTAATCCCGTCGCTTTGAAGCGTGGACTCAAAGGCTTTCCCAACACCCCAAATTTTTGAAACGGGCAGGGCAGCAAGGTAAGCAAGGGCTTCTTCCTGTCCTATGATCGAAAACCCCCGCGGCTTTTCCATGTCTGACGCAATTTTTGCTAAAAACTTGCAGTAAGAAAGACCAACCGAAACACTGATGCCAACCTCCTGTTGTACGCGTTTGGCAAATTTGGCCAGCGTATAGGCGGGTACCGAATGATGCAGAAGTTCTGTGCCAGACAGGTCTAAAAATGCTTCATCTATTGAAATAGGCTCGACCAGCGGTGTCATTTCCAGCATCAAAGTGCGAACTTCGCGCCCGACGCGCGTATATTTCTCCATATTCGGTTTAATAACCACGGCCTGCGGGCAGAGATCCAGCGCTTTGAACATCGGCATGGCCGAGCGAACGCCATGTATACGTGCGATATAACAAGCTGTTGAGACCACGCCGCGTTTACCGCCGCCGATAATAACCGGCTTATCATTCAAAGATGGATCATCACGCTTTTCGACGGACGCATAAAACGCATCACAATCGATGTGCGCAATGGACAAATGGTTTAGTTCGCTGTGCGCTAGCAGTCGTGGTGACCCGCAAGCCAAACAGCGCCGAGTCGCAACCTTAGCTATATCCAAGCAATCGCGACAAAAACCGATTGGGTGAGTGTTGACATCGGCTCTCATGTTTAGAACAATACATGAACAATTGGGCGAATCCAATTTAAACGCACAAAGAGGGTCACGAAGATGCCAAATATTCGTCCTCACCACCGGGCAGCGAGCGAAGTGCTTTGTTGACAGACGAGGGATGGATATCGGCACTTTTACAAAAGGCGATCAGGCTCGGTTCATGGGAGGTTAGAAATTTGAGGACGCCTGCAAGAAAAGCCGGCTCTTGAGCCGCGAGACGAATTTGTTCGGCTTCAATACCGGTTAAATCTAAAAACCGGCGTAACATCACAGGATCATTGGCAATCCAAAGCAATGCATTGATCGAAAGTGATTCTGCGTCAACGGGTTGGGCTGAATTGTTCATATGTTTACCTTGATCTGCAGTTTTGTGTGGCACGATAACAATATCGAGTTTGTGGTCCTTTGTGTGCCAGTTCTTTGCGTTTCGTCAATCAAATCGCTGTAAGAAGAACGGGGATGACAGGATTTAGACTGTATTTAAGCCCGTTAGAAAGGGTCTCATGGCAAAGCGCGTCATGATCGTGGAAGACAATGAGCTGAATATGAAGCTCTTTAAGGATCTGATCGAAGCGTCAGGTTACGAGACAATTCGAACCCGCAGTGGTTTGGATGCGCTCGATCTTGCCCGTGCTCACAAGCCAGATCTTATTCTGATGGACATTCAATTGCCCGAAGTTTCGGGACTCGAAGTCACTAAATGGCTGAAAGAGGACGACCAGTTGCATCGCATTCCGATCATCGCGGTCACGGCCTTTGCTATGAAGGGCGATGAGGATCGCATTCGGCAGGGCGGCTGTGAGGCCTATATTTCAAAGCCGATATCCGTTTCTAAGTTTGTCGAAACCATCAAAACCTTCTTAGGCGATGCGTAAAGTGTGTAACAGGGTGCTCTTATGACCGCAAAAATTCTGGTGGTGGATGATATTCCTGCCAATGTTAAGCTGTTGCAAGCGCGCTTAAGCGCGGAATACTATGAAGTCATCACAGCTTCAAACGGCCCAGAAGCATTGTTGGCCTGTGAAAACAATCAAATTGACCTGATTTTGCTCGATATAATGATGCCCGGCATGGACGGTTTCGAGGTCTGCACGCGCTTAAAAGCCGATCCAACTATGCAGCATGTGCCAGTCGTCATGGTAACAGCGCTTGACCAGCCAGAAGATCGCATTCGTGGCTTGCGCGCTGGTGCAGACGATTTTTTAACGAAACCTGTCAACGATATGCAGCTCATGTCGCGCGTCAAAAGTCTTGTGCGGCTCAAGAATCTAACCGATGAGCTTCGCCTACGCGCCGCCACGACCCGTGCCATTGGCATAGACGAACTTCTCCAAATGCGCCCCAGTGAAATTAACGATAAACCGCGGCTTATGCTGGTGGATGAGCGTGAAAGCTCATCGGATCGGTTTGTCCGCGGCATTGGCGCTGATTTTCAAATCGACGTCGTGCGCGATCCGCAGGTTGCTTTTTTTCAAGCCGTCGAGAAGAATTACGATAGTGTTTTGATCAGCACTTCATTTGCTAATTTTGATCCGTTGCGCCTGTGTTCACAGCTACGTTCGCTCGATCGGACTCGATTTGTGCCCATTATCTTGGTAGCAGAACCGGGCGAAGACGAACGCGTTATGCGTGGATTAGAATTGGGAGTAAATGACTATGTCGTTCGTCCCGTTGATATGCAGGAACTAACGGCGAGACTGCGCACGCAGGTGCGCCGTAAGCGGTTTAATGATGCGTTACGCCATAGTGTCGTGCAAACTATCGAAATGGCCGTCACTGACGGGCTAACAGGCCTTCACAATCGACGCTACCTCGATAATCACATGCAGTCTTTGTTTGATCGTGCTGTGCAACGCAAACGGCCGTTGTCGTTCTTGATTGCTGACATCGATAAATTCAAAAATATCAATGATACGCTTGGCCATGATGGCGGCGATGATGTTTTGCGCGAGTTCGCTTTGCGTTTGCGCCGACAGGTACGCGGTGCTGATTTGGTTTGTCGGTTTGGCGGCGAAGAGTTTGTTGTTGCCATGCCCGATACCGATGCCGATGTTGCCGCTCGAGTAGCGGAACGTGTGCGTGCTGCAATCGAAATGGAACCCATCTCTATCAACAGCGGCCGCAGTGCCCGGGTAACCACGTCGATTGGCGTATCCACATTAATTTCAGGTACAGATTCTGTCGCCGAATTGATGAAGCGCGCGGATCGTGGCCTTTACGAAGCTAAAAACTCAGGTCGCAACCGAGTCGTTCAACTCGCTGCCTAAATGTGTTTGACCACTCGTACGAATCAGTTTGCATTTTTAGTTGAAAAGCGCAGTATGCGCGCGTTGTGCACCGGCGCGTTGAGTTTTGCTGTGAGCACGGCGCCCCATGATGCTCAGGTCCGCCGCATCTCCTGGGTCGTGGGGATCGCCGGTCGGTACGCTAGTCCTGAACAAGGACTTTCTCGTTCCGAGTAAACGTGCCGACCGGCCCCAATTTTTAACGCCAAAACAAAAAAACCGCCCGAAGGCGGCTTGTTTCGTAATGCTCTGAGCAAATTACTTGATCTTGGCTTCTTTGAATTCAACGTGCTTTTTCGCCACTGGATCATACTTGCGCTTCAACATCTTCTCAGTGAAGGTGCGGCTGTTCTTGGTGGTCACGTAGAAGAAACCTGTGTCAGCTGTTGAAATCAGCTTGATTTTGATGGTCGTTGCCTTGGCCATAGTATGTCCTGTCTAATCCGGATTAAGCCGCAAAAGTCCGGCGGTTACCGGCAGCGGAAATTTGGCCGGAACCTACGGATTGGCGCGTGAAAGTCAAGCCCGCATTTGGGAATTCGTGATGCGTCGTGTCACAAGCAGTAAATAAATGGCAAAAAAAGCTGCGAGCACAGCTGCAAAACCATTTGGTCCTCCTAAATCCATGCCAATACCAATCAATTGAGGACCGATAGTCATACCAATAGAATAGCAAAGCACAAAAGCGGCATTGGCGGAGGCGAGTTCGTATCCTGTTAATTTCGAACCAAGATGAGCCAAGCCGACTGTATAAAGTCCAGTCGTCATACCACCCCAGATAAACAGCAAAATAGAGGTCATCCACCAATTGCCTTGCGCCAATACAAGCATACCCATCGCCAACAATCCCGCCGCGGCAATAGCAGCTAGCAGCTTACGCCGATCTTGTAAGCGGTCACTGAGAAGGCCCAACGGAACTTGAAATATCAAATTGCCCAACCCGAGCGATATCATTAACATCGCCGTGTGGTGCTCATTAAAACCAGTGAGTTCACCATAAACAGGGATTAATGCATAAATGCCAGTTTCTACCGCGCCATAGAGTAAAACCGCAGCAGTGGCTGAAGGGACTTTCGTTACGTAGGGTAAAAAGGCGATTTTCGCTGTATTGGATATAATGGGGCTTAGTTTCCAAGCGACTAAAATTGGCAAAATCCCTGTCAATGTTGCTGCAATTGCCCAACCAAAGGGTGCAAAACCAGCGCTTCCTACTTGGGACAAAATAAATGGACCAAGCGCATAACCGAGACACAATACCGATGCATAAAGTCCCAATATAAAGCCGCGTTTAGCTGCAGGTGCTGCGCTACTAATCCAGTATTCTGAGAGTATGAAAACCATTGTCAGACCAAAGCCGAGCAGCGTTCGTAGGATTAGCCAAACGCCAAAGTTTTCGAACAGGTAAAAGCCAGCAAAAGCGAGCGCGACACTTAAAATGGCAATCACGAGGCTTGCAGCCACGCCCAAGCGCGCCGCGATTGGTATTGCAAGTGGACATGTAATCAAAGACGCAACGCCTGCCATCGCGCTGTTCATTCCGATCATTGATGCTGAGTAGCCGCGATTTTCTAGGACCGTGCTTAAAAGCGGCAAACCAAGGCCAATTGTGACACCAACAACGCTGACGGACACGATTGCAGCGCCGACCGACAACCAATTGATTGTGTCCTCAGCAGCAATTTGTGTTTCAGTGTTCATGCTTTCATCATCCGACAAATCGCTTTGCCACCATGCGAAAGAAACATTGGAACGGGCGCTGATTGTGTAAGCCATGGATCCTTTTCAAGACGTTTCACTGCCTCGCGAAGGACCATTCTTGTAATTGATGGCAAATCAAATTCCCTGGATTCGTTTTCGCTTGCCCAAATTTGATGATCAAGTTCACTGTCAGGTCCGCAGACATCGACTGTCAATGCAACAGACTTGCGCAATGCCATAAAGAACCAAGCATCATATCGTCGCGGCAGTGCAGGGGGTGTAATTGCTCGTGCAATAAGGCGCAAAGACGAAAGATCTGGCGCTAAACCATGATCTCTAAAAACGCTCCAGTCACGATGTGAAATTTCGAATAGATTAGGTTTCGCAATGAGTTGCCCGGCTTCTTCCCACGCTTCGCGGATAGCACACAAAGCAAGCGCCTCCGCACCTTTGCCTTTGTGGCGCCTGTTCAAATGGGCATAAATAACATCACGATCTCGGGGGTTCATGCCAACGAGCGCAGGTATCTTTGCATCATACTTATCTAACCGACCACCAGGGAAAACATACCGGTTGGGCATAAATACGTGGCGGGAATGACGCCGTCCAAAAAGAAAGCGCGGTTCACCTGAGGTATCATCGACGATAATCAGTGAAGCCGAAAGCTTAGGCACCACGCGCTTCATGAACTGTGATCAAACTTTTGAAATGATAGAATCATCTTCGCCGTTGAACCCATGCATATAATTGGCCCACTGCAGAGCAATTACACCGCCTTTTATAGGCTGCAATAAAACAAGCGAAAGGATAACTGTAATCGGCACCCAAATTGACAAATGTACCCATCCGGCCCAGTCCGTCATCATCTCTGTCGTCAAGAAGCCGCCAACTGTAATATGGCCCACGAGCAAAACCACAAGATAGGCGGGCAAATCGTCGGCGCGCTGTGCTGTGTAATTTTCATTGCAAACCGCACATTGATCAACAGGCTTTACAAACGCCCGAAACAGTTTTCCCTCGCCGCATTTTGGGCACTTGCCCAACAAGCCGCGTTTGATAGCGGGCATCAATTCACGCTTTTCGCGGCCCTGCGGCTCACCCGACAAATAATTCACGCTCATCTGCGTTTATTCCCTTTTGTTGACCTCGCTTTGGGTCCGTACCCATTTCGCTTCACGCCGCGTCTAGCTTTGTGAAACGACAGGGAAACGCCCGGCAATGTCGCTGGCGGTGTCACCATTTCATATTTCATAGAACCCGCATAGATCATAACATCGGTAAGTTTTACTTCCACCTTGTCACCCAAACGGTAACCTTTGCCGGATCGTTCACCAATTAACGCGTGGTTCGCTTCAACAAAATGATAATAGTCATCACCCAGTGTAGATACTGGTACAAAGCCGTCTGCGCCATAGGCGGGCAGGGTGACAAATAGCCCCGCCCCAACTACTCCAGCAATTCGCCCATCAAAAGTTGAACCAATCTGGTCTTTCAAATGATTGGCAATCAGTCGATCAATGGTATCACGCTCGGCAGCCATTGAGCGTCGCTCAGTCGTCGAAATTTGTGCTGCGATCTCCACGAGCTGTGCTTCTTCCTCGCGCGTTAGTCCATCATCGCCAAGATTAAGCGCTTTGATTAACGCCCGATGGGCTATAAGGTCAGAATAGCGACGGATGGGCGAAGTAAAGTGCGCGTATTTGCGCAAATTGAGTCCAAAGTGACCAATATTATTCGGATCGTAAATCGCTTGGCTTTGAGATCTGAGAACCACTTCATTGGTCAATTGCTCATTGACTGTATCGCGCACCCTCGACAAAATGACGTTAAAGTCCTTGGGCCGTAGCGCCACACCTTTTGCCAAGGGAATATCAAGCGTTTTCAAAAATTCACGCAGTGATTCCTGCTTAGCTAAAGAAGGCTGGTCATGAACGCGGTATACAAGCGGCTGGCCCTTCGCCTCCAATGTCTCGGCTGTGGCCACATTGGCAAGGATCATCATTTCTTCAACAAGACGATGCGCGTCTAAACGATCAGGAATAACAACCTTGTCGACCGAGCCGTCTGGATTCAATAGGATTTTCCGTTCCGGCAAATCCAAGTCCAGTGGCATGCGGGCATCGCGCGCACGGCGCAGCGCAAAGTAAGCCGCCCACAGCGGCTTAAGCACCGTCTCAAGCAATGGCGCAGTCTTGGCGTCAGGCGCCCCATCAATGGCCGCTTGCGCTTGCGGGTAGGAAACTTTGGCGTGTGAGCGCATCATAATTCGGTGGAACGTATGCGATAGTTTACGGCCATCTTTGGTAATGATCATGCGCACCGCCAGCGCAGGGCGATCTTCATTTTCGCGCAATGAACACAAATCGTTGGAGATGCGCTCAGGCAACATTGGCACAACACGATCTGGAAAATACGTAGAATTGCCGCGCTTCAATGCTTCGCGATCAATCGGCGAACCAGTGTGAATATAATGAGATACATCGGCAATCGCGACGGTAACAATATGGCCGCCAACATTATCGAGATCTTTATCCAGTTCGGCAAACACCGCGTCATCATGGTCTTTAGCGTCAGCAGGATCGATTGTAATGAGCGGTAAATCACGCCAGTCTTCACGGCCATGCAGTGTTGCAGGCTTTGCAGCATTGGCCGCATCCATCACTTGTGGCGGGAAAATGTTTGGAATGCCATGCATTTGGATAGCAATTAGCGATATGGCTTTTTCGCTTGCCACATTGCCCGCGACAGAAATGACTTTTGCCCTAGTGATTCCGTAGCGCCCGACACGAAGGGCCTCGACTTCCACAAGGTCACCATCTTTTGCGCCATTGCGAAATTCAGGTTCAATCAGCATCTCTGCTTGCCTGCGCTCTACGGGCTCTAGTCGCAAATCGCCATTTGGCAATTCACGAAATACGCCAAGAATCGCACCCAGCCGCTTATCGATTTTCTTCAACACGCGGCCCGTATATCCGCCTTCGGGAGATCTAAAAATCTTGGCGAGTACGCGCTCGCCAACGCCTGGCACCGTGCCGCGCTCGGTGCGGCCTATCCTAATAGTAACCAATGGAGCAGGGCCGTTCGCGTCGTCCCACTCTGTTGGTCTGGCGACAAGCAATCCATCGCGATCACGTGAGAAAATGTCCAGAGTGGCAACTGTCGGCAGACCGCCCGGCGCTACTAGACGAGAACCTTCTTTGCGCAAACTTCCCTCGCTGGTCAGTTCTTTGATCAGCGCTTTCAAGATAATTCGATCATCACCTTTTATGCCAAATGCCTTGGCAACTTCGCGCTTTGAGGTGTCAGACGGATTTTCGCGTAAGTAGGCAATCAAAGTGTCGCGGTCAGGAATTTCGCCGCGTCTTGGTCCGCTATTGGCTTTATTCGTTAAGCCGACCGGCGCTTTGCCGCCTCCACTGCCTGCGATGCGCCGCGCCATTTGATAAACCTATTTTTCTTTCTTGACCGCTGCCTTTTTAGCGGTTGGTTTCTTGGCAGCGGCTTTTTTGACAGCTGGCTTTTTCGCCGCAGCTTTTGGAGCGGCTGCTTTGCGTGCAGTTTTTTTCACCGGTGCTTTGCCCGCCTTTTCGGCAATCAGCACCAAAGCCTCTTCCAGCGTCACAGACTGTGGATCTTTGCCCTTAGGAAGCGTCGCGTTGGTTTTACCATGATTGATGTAAGGACCATACTTGCCATCGCGCACTGTAATAACTTGCTGGTCATCCGGATGCTGGCCAAGTGTCTTGAGTGCCGCTGGTGTGCCTGTTCGCCCGCGTCCAGGCCCTTTGGCGATCTTATCGGCAATAACTGCAACAGCGCGGTTGAGCCCGATGGAAAATACCTCATCAACATTTTCAATATTGGCATAAGTACCATCATGCAAAATGTAAGGGCCATAGCGACCGATGCTCGCGGATATCATTTTTCCAGATTCTGGATGGGCGCCGATATCTCTTGGCAGAGACAGCAGTGCCAGCGCCTTTTCATGATCGATGCTTTCCACGGCCCAGCCTTTGGGCAGCGATCCTCGCTTGGCTTCTTTACCATCACCTCTTTGAACATAAGGACCAAAGCGGCCGGTGCGCAGGGAAATTTCTTCGCCGGTAAAAGGGTCTGTGCCTAGCAGTTTGGGTTCATCAAGCCCAGCGCCGCCATCACCGTCAGCGGCGTTTTCCGCGCCAAGCTGTTTGGTGTAACTGCACTCCGGATGATTGGAGCAGCCGACGAAAGCGCCAAACTTGCCCAATTTGAGGCTCAGATTGCCCGTACCACACTTCGGGCAAATACGTGGGTTTGACCCGTCGGAGCGAGGAGGAAAGGCCAGCGGCGCAAGGTCTTCGTTCAGAACATTAAGCACATCGGTGATGCGCAGTTCTTTGATGTCATTGATGGCGGCAGAGAATTCCGTCCAGAAATCACGAAGCACGACCTTATAGTCCAGCTTACCGTCCGAAACCTCGTCCAGTCTTTCTTCTAAGCCCGCCGTATAGTCATAGGCGACATAGCGCTTAAAGAAGCCTTCGAGGAAAGCTGTAACAATACGACCTTTGGAATCGGGGTGCAGCTTGCGCTTCTCAAGTTTCACATATTCGCGGTCGGACAAAGTCTTCAATGTCGCCGCATAAGTCGAAGGACGCCCGATGCCCAACTCTTCCATACGCTTAATCAGTGAAGCTTCCGAGTAGCGCGGCGGTGGTTCTGTCGAATGCTGTGTCGCCGCGATCGACCGCTTGGTCTGCATCTCGCCAGCCCTTATTTCCGGCAATCGCGCAGCTTCTTCATCCTCATCTTCTTCTTCGCGATGATCCGTATAGGCCGCTAAAAATCCATCGAAGCGCACAACCGTACCAACGGCTCGCAATTGCGCCTGTTTAGCGCCATTGATCGCTGAAATCTCAACTGTAGTGCGCTCCATCTCTGCTGAAGACATTTGGCTGGCAACCGCACGTTTCCAAATCAGCTCATAAAGTTTCGCCATGTCATCATCGAGAAATTTACGCATTTCTTTCGGATGACGATTGAAATCCGTGGGGCGCACGGCTTCATGCGCCTCTTGGGCATTCTTTGCTTTCGCCGTAAAATGGCGTGGCTGTTCTGGCACGTAACGCGAACCAAAGTCGGCACCAATCATTTGCCGAGCACCTTCTATGGCCTCGGGCGCC
>JBGTAU010000594.1:0-7143 GCA_041749675.1 Rhizobiaceae bacterium
TGGCGCGATTGCCTTTGCTCGCTATTGCAATAGCTTCAATGCTGACTGTCGCGTTGGGTTTAGCCGCGCATACGTTTTCAACAGGCTACTATCTCAAAGACGGAGCCTCGCGTGCACAAGCGACATTGCGGTTGACGATCCAAAGTTTGGAAGGGCGTCTGCGCCGCTATGAGACGTTGCCGGTTCTGCTGGCGGATGATGAAATCATTGCGTCCCTTGCGGCAAACCCGAACGATGCAAATTTACAAGGCCGCGCCAATGTTTGGCTTAAGCAGCAAAACCTCGCAGTGGAAGCGTCTGACATCTATGTTATGACGCTGAATGGCAAGACTGTGGCCGCGAGCAATTTTGATCGGCCGGAAAGTTTTGTTGGTCAGAGCTTCGAATATCGGCCCTATTTTACCCAAGCTGCAGCGGGTGGCAAGGGTCGCTTCTTTGCACTCGGCACCACATCGGGCGTGCGCGGCTATTATTTTGCAGCGCCCATTCGCAACCAAACCGGTACGATCTTAGGCGTGATTGCGTTGAAGATCGGATTGGATGAAATTGAGGCCGAGTGGCGGGCGCAGGAATATCGCATTCTGGTTAGCGATCCGGAAGGGATTATATTTCTTTCCACAGACCCCGCTTGGCTCTATCGGGGCCTTCTCCCCCTCACCCCCGAGCGCATTGCAAAAACCAGTGCATCGCGGCGTTACGCCGACGCTGACCTTTCTGAATTGCCACACACACCAAGTGAAGAACATGGGATAGCCTTGATTGCCCTTTCTGGCGATGATGGCCAGCCGCACGAATATTTAATGTCCAAACAAATGATGCCGTTGGCTGGCTGGACCGTCCATGTGCTGCTCGACACGGGCTATGTGCGTGGGCAAGCGCGATTGGCGACTGTCGCGCTTTTGCTGCTTATGGGCGTGGCAACATCGCTTTGGCTGATGCTGCGCCAGCGCCGTATACAATTGGCCGAGCGCATCGCCTTGCAAGAACAGGCCAAGCTCGATTTGGAACGCCGCGTCGCTGAGCGCACCGCAGATCTTGAGCGGGTCAACCATCAAATTGAAACTGAAATCACCGAGCGCCGCGCAACCGAACAGGAATTGCGCCGCACACAAGATGATCTTGTGCAGGCCGGGAAACTCGCGGCATTGGGCCAAATGTCAGCCGCCCTGAGCCATGAAATCAACCAACCGTTGGCAGCCGCACGCAACTATGCTGACAGTGCCGCAATTTTAATT
Source organism: Rhizobiaceae bacterium (assembly GCA_041749675.1). Classification (GTDB taxonomy): domain Bacteria; phylum Pseudomonadota; class Alphaproteobacteria; order Rhizobiales; family Rhizobiaceae; genus JANMEX01. Next base: position 1,236 of record JBGTAU010000594.1, read on the forward strand.
GATCGCGGCGAAAGCACCAAAGCGCGTGAGAATGTGACACAGATTGTCTCGTTGATTGATCGTATGGCAACAATCGCCAAACATTTGCGCAATGTTGCCCGCAAACCTGACGCACCATTGCAGGCCATTGATTTGAACGCCGCGGTGCAAGAAGCCATTGCGCTCTCGCAAAGCCGGTTAAGTTCTGCGCTCGTAAGCCTTGATGTGAACATACCCGATACGCTGCCATTGGTTCAAGGCGGACCAGTGCGTTTGCAGCAGGTGCTCGCTAATCTACTATCCAATGCTGCTGATGCGGTGGAAGGCGGCCAAGACCGGCGCATCGATGTGTCAGCGCAACAACAAGATGGCAAAGTTCTGCTCTCCGTGCGTGATCACGGACCGGGTATTCCCGCTGCCATTATTGATCGGATTTTCGATCCCTTCTTTACCACCAAGCGCGTGGGTTCCGGCCTCGGCCTTGGCCTGTCGATTTCATACAATATCATGAAGGATTTTGGTGGCGACTTGCGTGTATCCAATGAAGCGGACGGAGGCGCCAAGTTTACGCTTGTATTGCCACGCGCCAGCAACAAACGGTTGGCTGCAGAATGAATAAGAAGCCACAAATATTGCTGGTCGACGATGATGAGCAAATGCGCCGCTCGACCCATCAGGCGCTAGAACTTGCGGGGCTAACAGTCCAATCGCTCGCCTCTGCAGAAGAGGCGCTTTACCACGCGGGCGCAGGGCTAAACGGCATAGTCGTCAGCGATATTCGTATGCCCGGGATGGATGGGATGACGCTCCTGCAGCGGCTACGCGATGTCGATGCGGAGTTGCCGGTTATCCTTGTTACCGGTCACGCCGATGTGCAACTGGCTGTGGAAGCCATGCGGCGGGGCGCTTATGATTTCATCGAAAAGCCGTTTAATACGCAAAGCCTAATTGCCATTCTACGCCGCGCGATAGATCACCGTGCATTGGTGATGGACAATCGCCGCCTGCGTGCTGCTGCCGGTCAACGTGATGATTTGGAAGCGCGGTTGCCGGGTCGAAGCGCGGCGATGATAGACCTGCGCTATCGTCTTCGTGCCATTGCACCCAGCGAAACTGATGCGCTGATCATTGGGCCGACGGGTGTGGGCAAAGAGGTGGTGGCGCATGCGATGCATGATTTATCGCCGCGTGCCGGCAAGCCGTTCATCGCGATCAACTGCGCTGCATTGCCGGAGAATTTAATCGAAAGCGAATTGTTTGGCCATGAAGCAGGCGCGTTCCCCGGAGCGATCCGAGCACGCTATGGCCGATTTGAACACGCGCGTGGCGGTACGGTACTGCTTGATGAAATCGGCTCGATGCCGCTTGAACTTCAAGCTAAGTTGCTGCGCGTATTGCAAGAGCGCGTCATCACGCGCCTTGGCAGCAATGATCCCATCCCGCTTGATGTGCGCTTTATTGCGACGTCAAAAACGGATGTGGAGATGCTCGTCTCTCAAGGCTTGTTTCGCGAAGATCTATACTGGCGCTTAAATGTCGCCGTTATCCGCGTGCCGCCATTGGTCAACCGGCGTGAGGATATTCCTCTGTTATTTTTGCAGTTGGTGCGCGAGGCTGCTGCTCGCCTCGGCACAGACGATCGCACGCCCCCGCCTGAACTGCTGGCTGATCTTGCAGGGCGCAGTTGGCCCGGTAATGTGCGCGAATTGCGCAACGAGGCGGACCGTTTTGTGCTCGGTCTCAACTGGCTACAAACTACCAAGAACCCTGCCGATTTGCGCCTGGCTGATCGTGTTGCGGGCTTTGAGCGTAGTGTGATAGCCGGAGCCATCGCCGCGCATAATGGGCATTTGCGCAAAGTGTATGAGTCGCTCGGCGTGTCGCGCAAAACCCTCTACGAGAAAATGCAAAAACACGGGCTGGACCGACACTTGATTGTTGATGGTGAGGGAACAGACGAGTGAGGATTCTACTTCGCCGACCCGCGTGATCATCATCCTCAGGCCGGAGCCCGAGGATGATGAGTTTCCGGGATATGCAAACCAATCACCAACTCATCATTTGGGGTGGATTTCCACCCATCTAAAAACCGGCATGTTGCGGTTTCCACCCAACCCGACACAAAATTTTCTGAAAACTACGAGCCATCCAAATTATTGCATTGTGACCATGTGAACTTTGCAGTCAGCTTCCTCCAGCCATGCCACCCGAGGAGGGGTTGCGCGGTTCCACTTTTTGGTTCTGGGAGGAACACTCATGAAACTATCATTCAAATTGGCAACGCTCGCTACTGCAATGCTTGCATCCACTTCCTTGTTCGCCGCTGATTATCCAGAGCGCCAGATCACCATGGTCATTCCGTTCGCCGCTGGCGGTCCAACAGACACTGTTGGCCGTTTGGTCGCTGAAAAAATGTCGGCTGACCTTGGCCAACAAGTGATCGTAGAAAACGTTGGCGGTGCTGGCGGCACATTGGGTGCTGGCCGCGTGGCGACATCGGCGGCTGACGGCTACACCATGCTATTGCATCACATCGGCATGGCAACATCGGCCACGCTTTATCGCAAGCTGGCTTACAAGCCGCTGGAGGCATTTGAATATGTTGGCCTCGTCACTGAAGTGCCGATGACGGTCGTTGCGCGCAAAGACCTTGAGCCAACAGACATGGCCTCACTTCTTGCGTACCTTAAGACCAACGCAGACAAAGTATCTATGGCGAACGCCGGTATTGGCGCTGCCTCGCATCTGTGCGGCATGTTGTTCATGCAGGCGCTTGGCACGCCCCTCGTCACCGTACCTTACAAAGGAACTGGTCCAGCCATGACCGATCTTTTGGGCGGTCAGGTTGATCTCATGTGCGACCAAACCACCAATACCACCAAACAGATCAAGGGCGGTACGATCAAAGCCTATGCGGTGACCTCGCCTAAGCGTCTCGATATTTTCCCAGACCTGCCAACCGTAGCTGAAGGTGGTTTGCCAACGATGGAAGTTGGCATTTGGCATGGCATTTATACGCCAAAAGGCACGCCTGCTGCGGTCAATGATCGCCTTGCTGCGTCTTTGCAAAAAGCATTGGCTGATCCAGATATCGCATCCAAGTTTGCAGAACTCGGCACAGCGCCATCGTCTGTGGCAGAGGCCACACCAGCTGCGCTCAAAGGCAAGTTGGAAGGCGAAATTGCACGCTGGAAACCAATTATCGAAGCTGCCGGTACATTTGCTGACTAATTGACGTTAAGCCCCGCGGCAACTGCTGCGGGGCTTTTTCGATGGGTCTGGCTCAAAGGGGCATGCAATGTCTTCTCAAAAAAATTCTCGTGACGTCAACAAGATCGATGCAGCCGCTGGGCTACTGTTTGTAGCTCTTGGGCTGATATTTGCCTATCAATCTTACACGATGGAGCTCGGCACAGCGCTGCGCATGGGACCGGGTTTTTTCCCGCTGTTTCTGGCGGGGCTTTTGATTTTTCTGGGCGCTCTTGTGGTCGTCAGCGCTATCAACAAAAGCGGCGAAGCCTATGGTCAAAACGCATGGCGCGGCCTTTGGTTTATTTTGCCAGCACCAGTGTTCTTTGGCCTCACGGTGCGTGGCCTTGGCTTCGTTCCTGCAATATTTTTCACCACGCTCATCGCTGCCAAAGCGACCAGCAAGATGAGCATAGTGTCTGCACTATTCTTATCAGTTGCCGTCACTGCCTTTTGCACACTGGTTTTCAGCATTGCACTTGGCCTCCCCTTCCAGCGCTTTGGGCCATGGCTCGCCGCGCTTGGCTTGCCGTTGTAAGGAGACAAAATCATGGATCTTCTCTCAAACCTTGCCCTCGGCTTTGCCACCGCCGGTTCGCTTGAAAACCTTTTCTTCTGCCTTGTCGGTGTCATTCTCGGCACCTTGATTGGCGTGTTACCGGGCATTGGCGCGACTGCTACCATCGCCATGTTGCTACCCATCACGTTTCAACTCGAGCCGGTTTCATCCCTCATCATGTTGGCGGGCATTTATTACGGCGCCCAATATGGCGGGTCGACAACAGCGATTTTGATCAATATGCCCGGCGAAAGTTCGTCCGCTGTCACAGCCATCGACGGCTACCAAATGGCCCGCAATGGCAAGGCTGGAACGGCTCTGGCCATCGCAGCCCTCGGCTCATTTTTCGCAGGCACGGTTGCCACGTTGCTCGTCGCTGTTTTCGCGCCGCCCTTGACTGTGGTTGCGCTAAAGTTTGGCGCTGCGGAATATTTCTCGCTGATGCTGCTCGGCCTTGTCTCAGCAATAGCATTAGCCCATGGCTCCATCTTGAAAGCCTTGGCCATGGTGGTGCTTGGCCTATTGCTTGGGTTGGTCGGTACAGACATTTACTCCGGCACGCCGCGCTTTACTTTTGGCATCACCGAATATGCGGACGGGCTGAACTTCGTCGCGTTGGCCGTCGGTGTGTTCGGCATTGCTGAGATTTTGAAAAACCTTGAAGGCGATCAAGACCGCTCTGTGCTCACTACGAAACTTGGAGCACTATGGCCGTCGCGCGAAGACTTGAAACTCATGGTCGCGCCTATGATACGTGGTACGGTGCTGGGTTCAGCACTTGGCATCTTGCCAGGCGGCGGCGCAATCCTCGCCTCGTTCGCGTCTTACACTGTCGAAAAACGCCTGTCCAAAACACCCGAGAAATTCGGCAAAGGTGCTATCGAGGGCGTTGCCGGTCCTGAGTCCGCCAACAATGCGGGCGCGCAAACCAGCTTCATTCCACTGCTCACATTAGGCATTCCAGCCAATCCCGTCATGGCGCTGATGGTGGGCGCGATGATCATTCAAGGCATTGTGCCTGGTCCGAATGTTGCCGTTGAGCAACCAGCGCTTTTCTGGGGCATTATCGCCAGCATGTGGATTGGCAATCTGATGTTGATCGTGCTCAACCTGCCGCTGATTGGCGTTTGGGTGCGGCTACTCAAAGTGCCCTACCATGTGCTGTTCCCAATCATCATGGCGTTTTGTTCAATCGGGGTTTATTCGGTCAACTCCAATGTCTACGATCTTTATGCTGTCGCCGGTTTTGGCCTGATGGGCTACATCATGATCAAGCTGCGCTGTGAGCCAGCACCACTGTTGCTTGGGTTTGTGCTCGGGCCAATGCTCGAAGAAAACTTGCGGCGTGCAATGATCCTTGGTCGCGGGGATCCGATGACCTTCCTCACCCGCCCAATCAGCTTGACGCTGTTGGTGATGACAGCCGCCGTTCTTATCATTGTTTTAATGCCGACCGTACGCAACAAGAGGGCGGAAGTGTTCTCCGAGGAAGAGTAATAAGCTATCCAATACTCACGGCTTTGCGGTAGGCGCGCTGGCCATAGAGCAGTGCGTGCGGGTCTTGATTGAGATGCACGTCCATGACGTGTGATATCATGATGTGGTGGGTGTCCCACAAAACTGATGTTCTTAGGATGCAATCAAAGTTCGCCGTTGCGCCGGCGATCAATGGCTGGCCGCCTGCGGATTTACTCCATGCGATGGCGTCAAAACGTGAGTTGTGCTCAGTTTTGTGGCGTCCAGAAAACAAGTCAGAAATGCCCTGCTGATCTTCGTGTAGAATGTTGGCGCAAAAAGTTTTGTTGGCAAGAATGGCTTGCGCGGCCTCACTTTTTTGGTGGACGCAGGCGAGAATTGTTGGGGCAAACCCATCTGCCGAAACCGACGTCATCGAGCTGACCGTCACCCCGAAGCGCCCTGTTTCGCCGTCCGTTGTCAGCACGGTCACAAACGTTGCACCGCGACTCATGGCCTCAAGAAATTTTGCTTTGCGTTCCTCGTCTTGCATGGTTCACCCCAAATCAAAAAAGCGGTTGAGTTCAGCGTCCGTGACTTTCTTACTAAAGAAATCGAATTGCGATTGTCGCGTGGCGGCAAAGCTCTCGACAAAGCGGTCGCCAA